>CALQJP020000073.1 GCA_943330925.2 Chryseobacterium gleum | reverse complement strand
TTCCAGCGAGCGTCGTCACAAGGGTACTGTTCGTCTGTAACAGCATTCTTTCGGTAACAATATGGAAGGCTGCCCTAGGGCGGCCTTTTTTTGTAGTACAAGGTTTAATTTCGGCACATGAAGATTGCGGTGAATACGAGATTATTGCTCCGAGGTAAGCTCGATGGCATTGGTTGGTTCACGCATGAAATTATGTCCAGAATGGTTCGTGCTCATCCGGAGCACGAGTTTCATTTTCTGTTCGACAGGCCATTCGATGCGGCATTCGTATTTGCTCCCAATGTGCACGCCCACGTTGTAATGCCGCAGGCCAGGCACCCCTGGTTGTTTCGTTTGTGGTACAATTGGATGGTGCCTCGAAAGCTTCGGCAAATTGGGGCGGATGTTTTTGTATCGCCCGACATGATGATCTCGCTGCGCACCAAATGCAAGCAGATTGTGGTGCTACACGACTTGAACTTTGAGCATTATCCGCAAGACTTACCCGCGCACATTGCTCGCTATCTGCGGAGTCAAACACCTTTGTTTGCCGCGAAAGCTGATGCAATCATTACGGTGAGTGAGTTCAGTAAAAGCGACATTGTTGCGCAATATGAAGTAGCCCCCTCCAACGTGCATGTGGTGCACAATGCCGCGCAACAAGCGTATCGTGCGCTAAGTGAAGGGCAGCGTGTTGAGGTAAGAAATGGTCTAACGCAAGGAGATCCTTATTTTGTTTTCATCAGCTCTATCCATCCGCGCAAAAATTTGCAGCGGCTGTTATTGGCGTATGATCAGTTCAGATTGCACACAGGAAGTAAGGTGAAGTTGGTGGCCGTAGGTCGTCGCTTTTGGAAAAATGAATTGCTCGATACCACACTTCGCGAAATGAAATTTGGCAATGATGTAATTTTTACAGGCCATCTGGACCAGGCCGAGTTGAGCAATGTGTTGGGTGGAGCTTTGGCGCTGGTCTATGTGAGCTATTTCGAAGGTTTTGGAGTGCCCATAGTAGAGGCGTTTCAATGCGGTGTGCCTGTCATTACTTCGAATGTTACATCGATGCCTGAAGTGGCCGGCGATGCGGCTCTGTTGGTCAACCCCTTCAGTGTGCAGGAAATCATGCAAGCCATGGTGCAAATGCACGGTGATGAAGCGTTGCGAAAGGATCTAATTGCGAAAGGCAGCACGCGATCGGGCCTATACAACTGGGATGATTCTGCTGAGAAGTTCTGGCGAGTGATAGAGCAAACGGTGAATCGTGCATGAGCAGCCTAAAGAAATACCATCGGAAGGGCTTGATAGAAGCGGGTTGCGACGAGGCCGGTAGAGGCTGTCTGGCGGGCCCGGTGGTTGCTGCTGCGGTCATACTTCCTTCGCGCTTTGACCACCCGCTGTTGAACGACTCAAAGAAACTATCCGAAAAACAACGCGCATTGTTGCGTCCCATTATCGAAGAGAAAGCGCTGGCATGGGCCGTAGGCATCGTGTCGGAGAAGGAAATCGATGAAATCAACATACTCAACGCATCGTTTTTAGCCATGCACCGCGCCGTTGCTCAATTGACGGAAAGACCCGAGTTATTGCTGATTGATGGCAATCGTTTCAAAGCGTACCCAGAAATAGAGCACACGTGCATTGTTAAGGGCGACAGCATTTACCGATCGATTGCGGCGGCTTCTATACTTGCGAAAACGCATCGCGATGAAATCATGGAAACACTGCACGCGAAGCATGAAATCTATGCATGGCAAAAGAATAAAGGCTATCCTACAGTCGATCATCGTGCAGCTATTCGCACACATGGAGCATGCGAACATCACCGTATGTCGTTTACGCTATTGCCTGAACAGCTGGCGTTGGATTTTTAAGCCTATCTGGCAACGAGGAATTTCTCCGTAACGCGCCCCTCAGGTGTAGAGAGGGTAATCACATAAATACCATTCGGAAGTTCTTCCTGCGTTACTATGGTGGTGTAATCGCTTTCGTGAATGGCTTGCAAAGTTGCTGCTTGCAGCAGTTGGCCATTCATCGAATAGATTTCGTATTGAGCATTTCCGGTGAGTAATGATTCAGAAGAGTTGATGGCGATCTCGTTGCCCGATACACTCATGATGGTTATTTTCCCGGGGTTCACAACCGGTTGTGGCTCTTCTTCCCATTCGTAAAATTCGGTCCAGCGGTTTTCGCCCAAATACTCTTCGGGCAGCATCATGGACGCTGGTGTAGGGAATGAGCAGCAAGCAATTGTTGACCCTGCGGCCGGAGAAGCGCTGCTGCGGAAGCCTACGAAACATGGCCAACCCCAATCGGATTGTTGACCGGGAATGGTTGCTGTTTGCCCGCTCGGGTTGGTATACGTCGCAGGCAATACCCTGCACTGAGCTTGCAGGATGTATACTTGATTCAGTGTTATTGGATAGGCCGCTGGGTAGAAGAAATAGTTGCTTCCCCAGCCGGTAGTAATCGCTCCTGCGGTAGGTATGAACGGATTGGCGGCACAGGCGTCAACCGGCATAAGGCGGAAACGGTATTGGTCCATACCCGGAATAGCTGCCGTCTCCATTTGAGGTCCCGTTTTATTGCGCCATAGGCAGTAATTGGAAAGTCCGCTTATAGCGTTGGTAGGCGTAATGTTGGCGTATGGGAAGCCGCATGAGTTTAAAACACACGGTCCGCACCAGGTGGGGTTGTTGTTACAACGTTTTACACGCACATACACTTGATAAACTTTGCCATAACGGAAGTAATTTACATAGGGGTTCGTGCTTGTCAGGAAGATGGGGGATGTGCTCCAAGGAGATATGAACTCGGTTTGACCATTGTCTGTAATAAAACGGAATTGGTACTGGAAACCGTTTCCAACAAAGGAGCTTGCAACTGAATTATTAAAAATCGAGCAAAAGGTTCCGCCACAGTTTATATCTCCTGCGGAGGCGCTTACGGAGGGGCAAATTTGCGAGCAGACATTTAATGGGCGAGCCACCGAATATCCCCACCAGATGGTGCCGCAATCGACATCGTTGGCTTGCACTTCTACATATGCAGTCAGTGAGACAAGTGTCTCACAAATTTCAGGGGCTTGACCGAAGTTGAAGAGATATGTGCCCGTGTATGGGCCGTAAACATTACCGCTTGCATCTACGAATTTCCAACGGGTGTTTCCAACACTGTACGTGATAGGTGTGCGTTGAAAGTTGGTAGAGAAGTCGTAGCAGGTTGCTGACCCTGGAGGGTCGGGAAAGAAGTTGGCTCTGATTTCTACAGCCAGGTGCTCGTAAAGGATATTGAAAGTGCCAGCACCGTTGGAGTTCGCTCGCCCTACGCGCACTTTGTAGGTTGTACCAACAACCAGCGAAGATGCACAGATGACCTCTTTCATTCCTGAGCCATTTGCATTTGCCACGGAAATGGGAGTGCCCGTAGCACCTGAATTCCAAAGTTCCAGCGCAACATCGAATGCACTCGGATTGCACACTTTGATTTTAGCTACTTCCGCAACTGCAACGAACTGAAACCATACATCGTTGCCCATGATGCCGGAGATAGCGGCAGGCATCTGCGATGAAGTTGATGCACCGAGATTGTAGGTGGTGGTTCCGCATTGAGAAGTGGAAAGATTGGTGTAGCTCACCATTGAAACAGGAGTCAGCAGAATGGAACCTGCGGCATCTTCGTTTTGACCAAACGCGCATAGCACGCTGAAAAGAAATGCTGAGAATAAACAAAGTGCTTTCATGTTTTGGTGTATTGTTCTCCAAAAATAGAAGACAAATGTCATTACAAGGCACTGCATGGATGCAGAATTAACTTAATTATCAACTTGATGCAGCCCAATAGCTTCTGCGACTATGGATGGATCGAATGGGCTATATACTTCTGATCGCGGCGCATATGCCTGTACATCTTGTGACTCGCTCAGGTATTTTGTTACCGGGTTTTCCTGGATGTTCAATGGAAGTGCCACTGCCTCTGCGATGATATCAGCGGCGTAGTCACTCATGGAGCCATAGTTCTGAAGGGAGTAATTGCACACATTAAAACCCAACGCATCATAAAAAGTGGTACTGTAAATACTGATTTGAATCTTAGCTCTGGCAAGAAGCGTGTCGAGTGGGGTTTCAATGTCGCGAATTTCTACACCCAATGAATTAAGCTCATAGTATGCCTCTTTGTTTTTTTCCAGCGGATGTAGCTTCACAATAACACGCCAATCGGGATAGGCGCTGAGGTGTTCCATGAGACAGCGCACGTAACGAGTGTAGTCGTCGTGCATGTTTTTTTGTGCGCAAACCAATATGAGATTTTCTTTTTGAATTGCAGACGCTTCTTGTTGGTTCGTGTGATAGAGGTAGTCGCCGGCAATAAAAATCTGATGGGAGTGGTACTCACAACCACTCTCTAAAATTCGTTTCCAATAGGGGCCATATACGAGCATTTTTTCCGGGAAAAAGGACTTCCCAATAACCGAAGCGAATTGCTCATGGTATACGTAGTACAGGTCGTTTGAAGCGATAAGGCCATGTTGAAATTCGATGCATTCGATGCCCAGGCATTTCGTTGCCGCAATCAGTCCTTCGTTGTGGTAGTGACAAATGAACAGCAGCTTTTTAGTGGGCTGGTTTTTCAGCACATGGTAGTAGCCCCGGAACTCTTCAAAGAAAATGTGCATGGCCGACCTAATTTGGCGCATTTCGGAAGCTCCGAATTGTTTGCTCTTCCATGCGAATTTCAGTGAATCATGAATTTCCTTGAGCAGAATTCGCTCTGCATCATCGAGTGAAGGGAGTGGATGCGTAAGGTCCTTCAACAGATAGTCAGCCGCGTTTTTGCTTCCTTCGCGTTGGTTGATGATGGTGAGTCGGTCCTTTCCAATCAGTGCTGCTATTTTATCGAAGTAGATAGAGCGCCAGTGTTGGTTCTCATCCGGAATCACACGGCCGGGGTCAAGAATGACGTATTCTTTGAGTGTATGCTTTTTGTTTGTGCTGCTCGAGTGGCGTTTTGATTTAAGCCAGAAAATGAATTCTTGAAACCACAACGGGAATCCGAGGTAATTGAAAATAACCTTGTGTTTCTGTTTTGTGAAATGGAAATAAAGTCCGTGCTGAAAGATTTTTAAAAATGAATAGGTCGGCCGGCTGTAGCGCGATGATTGCAACAGCTTCTCTTTCAGATATTCGTTAATGACGGAAAAGGGGACCAGTTCCATGGATGTGGTTTCGACCTTGCAGGTGGTCAAAAATAGGTGGGATTTACATACAACCTTGATTAAATGAGCTCAGCCGATTTACAGTTGTCAATGATGGATGTGTAAAGGAGTGCAGATTCGTTGCGCCATTCTGCAATTTCAATCAGATCCTTATTGCCATCGGCAAAACTCAGGAAGTGAAGCAAACGGTGGGTTTCTTCGCGGTTGAAAAGAGGATCAACACTCGATGGGTAGAGACCTCTTTTGCCCAATTGTGGCTCGCAATGTGAGATTTGGTTGACGTAGCAAACATTTTCTTCGAGCACCTTGCTGATGTTGAAGTACGCTTCTACAGTCTCTGCCAGGGCTTCAAATGAAATGAACGATTTATTGTCGAGAGAGGTGTGGTACTGACTGTAGCGTTGGTATGGTGTGCGCATAAGCGACCCCACAGGCAAGTTGAATCCGGGAGAGCAATATTGCCGTTCGTCGCTTCCGCCCACTGCAAATTCAATCGTGCTGTGCTTCGGGTAATGGTATTTGAGCACGTGCTCTGCTGCGCGATCGGCAAGCGATGTACGATGTTTGGAGCGCTTGTAGGTAAGCTCGCCGGCATCACCACAGCAGGTAAGAACATAGCCGGCTTGGAGTTGTTTCTTCAACAGTTCGCCGCGTTCGGCAAGGAATGCGATGACCCCGATTGTTTCAGGCGCAAACAAGAAGCGATACGTAAAGCGGCGTTTCGGAAGCGCTGCCAGTTTTTCATAGAGGAAAGCTTGTGCAAGCGGTCCGCTCAACTCATTGTTGGCCATCGAGGGGTGGCACAGGTAGGTGCTGAAGAGCACTTCTTCTTCCGTTTCACCCGGTAGCACACATTCTGCCCAGGTAAGATTTCCCGGTTCCAACGTGCTCTCTATTACCACGCGGTATTCTCCTTCGCGTGGCAGTGTTTTCCACTCGTTGTGTGTTATGCAAAACCCCCAGTTTTCCTTGTAATAACTGGTCATGTATGGAATGGCATCGGGCATTTCAGGTATGTGATGCAGATGCGGTTGTAGTTCATTCCAACCAATGCGTTGATCGATTGGAATTGAGTAGCTCACTACATGAAGGTTGTTGGAGGTGAACTGAGCGATTTTTCTTCCGTCGGGACAAAGAATATAGGCGTCTGTAATGTTCCATTCTTTTGGAATGGTCCAGTCGAATACGGAGGTACCGCTGGGTATTTCATGCTTGATGAGTGGAACGACCTCTTGAAGAATATCCATCGATTGTCGTAGTCCGTTGCCCGTAATGCTTCTGCAAATAGGCCAAAGTCGATCGAAATAATGCTCAAGTTTTTTCGCTAGTTCGGAGGGTTCATGCATGGCACGAAAATAAAGCAAAGAGCATCACCCTTTTGGATGCGGAATGAACACGAAAAACGAAGCCCCTTTTTGTTCTTTACTCCAGAAAAATACACGTCCGTTATTTTGTTCAACGATGGTTTTGACCATTGCTAAACCCAATCCGGTTCCGGTAGATTTCGTTGTGAAGTTGGGAACGAAAATCCGCTTTCTGTTTTCATCCGAAATGCCAACCCCGTTATCTGAAATGCGAATGAGGAATCCCTTTTCGCCGGCCCTTAAACACACGCTTACTCTGCCTTTTCGGTCGCTCGGAATGGCTTGAAGTGCATTTGTGATCAGGTTGTTGAGCACTCGAATAAGTTGGTCTTTATCGATGATAACCACATAATTCGATTGACCGATGCAGTGAAATGAAAGCTGTACGTTTTCCTGGTCGCCATACAACCCAATTACTTTTTCCAGCAGTTCACGCAAATTCGTTTCAGCAAGTTGCGGTTTGGGCATTTTTGCAAAATGCGAAAACTCATTGGCAATGCGTGTGAGTGCATCAATTTGCTCAATCATGCTTTCGCTAAACGCTTTCAAGCGATCATCGAATCCTTCGGGCTGCTCCTTCCATGTGCGCACCAACTGTTGCATGCGCAGTTTCATAGGAGTGAGCGGATTTTTTATTTCATGCGCTACTTGTTGCGCCATTTCACGCCATGCGCTTTCGCGTTCGGTTTGAGCGAGTTTTAAGGCGCTCGATTCCAATTGCGCAAGCATACGATTATACTCCTTCACCAATTCGCCAACCTCGTCTTTCCCTTGCCAATCAATTGGTTCATTGTACTCGCCGAGTTTTGTTTTTCGAATGCGGCGTGTAATGATGTCGAGTGGACGCGTAATGTTTTTGGAGAGTAAAAAGGCCAGCAGCGCGGCTAAGAGGAAAAGTACGATATAGCCGGTACTGATCTCACGCAGAAAGGATTTGAGCTCGCTGATGCGGTCATACGACTTTTCATAGACTACGTTGGCTATAAGCATCGGTTTGCCTTTGGAGTCGTTGAAGTACCAATAGGCAAGTGTGTAATTTCCCTTACCAAAATTGCGGTCTACGTATGCGCGTTCGTTGCCGGTTGAAAGTTGTTTGAGTATGGAATAATTTACCGACTCCGGGATGTCGAGTGTATCCATTTCAATGAAGTTGGATGAAATGAGATAGCGGCCTTTCAAGTCAAACAGTGCTATGAACACATCGTGCACATCACTCAACTCACACACTTTATCGCTGAATACTGACACCACTGAATCTGCCGGAATATATCCTCCGTTTTGATTAACGAAGTATTCCATCGACGCGCGAATGGCCTGCTCCTTATCCAGGAAATGCCTCTCATTGTCCTGGTCATTGTGCTCGTATTGATCGTAAAGAGTGAGTGTATACGTCACAGCAAACGATACCGTCACCATGGCAAGCATGGCAAGGTAGATTTTCGTTCGGAGGGAGGCTCGCATACGGTGATGGTCACAAATATTAAACCACCACGTTCACAATGCGCTTGGGCACTACAATTATTTTCTTAATTTCTTTTCCTTCAAGATAGCGAGCGGTCTGTTCATTGGCGCGAACGGCGGCTTCCACTTCTGCTCCCGAGAGTTCAATGCCTAAAGGCAGGAAGTAGCGCGTTTTCCCATTGAATGAAACGGGGTAGTCGAAGGAGTCATCTTTCATTTTCGACTCGTCGAATAGGGGCCAGGTTGCCTGAGTTATCGAATGTTCATGTCCCAATTTTTCCCATAATTCTTCTGCAATGTGCGGGGAGAAAGGAGAAAGGAGAATGAGAAGTGGCTCTAATACTTCGCGCTTGTTGCATTTCAAATCTTGCAATTCGTTCACGCAAATCATGAAGCCGCTTACGCACGTGTTCCATGAGTAGCGATCGAGGTCTTCTGTGATTTTCTTAATCGTTTTATGCAGTGCCTTTAACTCTTCTTTCGTTGCGGCATCGTTGCTGATCTGCAGTGCATTTTCCTGGTCGTGGAAGAGGCGCCACAGCTTGCGCAGAAAATTGTGCACGCCGTTGATGCTCTTTGTGTCCCACGGTTTGCTCTGCTCTACCGGCCCCAAGAACATTTCATATAAGCGTAGAGTGTCGGCACCATATTTCTCACACAGCTCATCCGGATTGTCGACATTGAACCAGCGCTTCGACATTTTGTCGATGGCATAAGTGCACGTATACTGCCCTTTGTCGTTCAATATGAATTCTGCACCGGCATATTCCGGAAGCCAGTTTTTGAAGGCTTCCGTATCGAGTATGTCGTTGTCGACGATGTGAATGTCCACATACAATTGCTGTGTTTCGAATTCGTCTTTGCGCTCTGCGGTAACGAATGTGTTGGTTCCCATGATGCGGTACACGTGGTTGCTTCGACCGAGAATCATGCCTTGGTTGATCATCTTTTTGAAAGGCTCATCGAAGCCTATGTAGCCGAGATCAAACAGGATTTTGGTCCAGAAGCGCGAGTAGAGCAGGTGGCCTGTAGCGTGCTCCGCACCGCCCATGTATAAGTC
>CALQJP020000072.1 GCA_943330925.2 Chryseobacterium gleum | reverse complement strand
TATGCCGAGAACGTACTCTTCACGCCATTATCCCACAATCCCCAGGCTCCTTCGGCATTGGTGGTAATGGGCGAAATCCAGATGGTGTTGATGCCCAACTTCTCGAAATAGCCGTCTTTAATCTTTTGCGTTATACCCTGCAGGTCACCGCCCAGGTTGTTGGCTTTCGGGTGAATAGTATAGTCGGGTGTAGGTCTGTTGTTGCTTGCCTCGCCGTCCACAAAGCGGTCGACCATCACGAAATACATCACCGTATTGCGCAAGTCACTGCGTGTTAAGTCGGCAGCATTGGTTACGACTTTGCCCTTCTGCAAGGGAACCAATATGTCGTTGTAGCGCTGGGTGCCATTGTCGGCATACACGCGCAGATGTGAGCGCTCCAGTTGATCGGCTGTCTGTGGAATATCAACTGTGATTTTACCATCCTTCAGAGAGGCCGACACGAGTTGATTGTCGACATAGGCCAAAACATGCTTGCATGCATCGCCATCCACAAGGGTAACGCTGCCTTGCGTGGATGCTTCCGTAAACATCATTGGCTGTTTGTCGGATGATGCGCCTGCTTGAAAGGTGTTGTTGAGCCCGCCCATGCCGTTGCTGATGGTGTTGGGGTTGGAAGCGTCCATCATTTCTGCGCCGTCTTCCCAAACTCGATACTGATAAAGTCCTTGGTTCAACACCAGCTCTACCGACCACGAGTCGCCATTTTTCACCAACGGAGTCGCTTTGCGATTCCATCCGTTCATCGATCCGGAGATTTCAACGGTTGTCACATCGGTACGCGACGGAGTGTAGTTGAACGTGTAGCGAATTTTATTCGTTGTGAACACCGGGATGTCATAGGCCGCGCCGTCGTAGGACACATGCAGGTTACTCACCGGAGCCGGAGCCGCGCCTAGGAGCATCAACACCCCTGTTGTGTCTGTATTCCATGTCTTGTCATTCCATTGCACGCTTTCGATTTTTTTTGCATCTGCGAAGTAGTCGGTCAGCATGACCAACGTAGTGTCAAGCTGTAGTCGAACGGGCGAGGCTAAGCCTTGAATGGCATTGGCTGTTTTGATCTCCTTTTTGCTCGCTGCACAGGCGGCCAACAGCGCGGCAATCGCTGTGAGTATAATAATCGTTTTTTTCATGGTGTGTTCGGTTGATAGTTCCACGACATCATGCGGTTTTTTCCTTGCATGTCAACGTGAATTTCGGGTGATTGAATTGCATAGTGCGTTGCCAGTTCCAACAAAGGCGCTGCCATTTGCTCGTGTATTTCGCAGAATACTTGTCCGCCTGAGGTTAGCAAGGCGGGTGACAGTTCCATTAACCTCCGATAGAATACGAGTGCATCGGTATCTTCTGTAAACAAGGCCAGGTGTGGTTCATGTTCCGTGACTCTTCGCGCCATGTTTTCCTGCTCCTTTTTTGGGATATAAGGAGGATTGCTTACAAGGATGTCATACGTTTTTTGAGGATGAGCATCGAGAATATCCATCTGCAAAAAATCGATTTCAACGCCTAACTTTTCCGCGTTTCTTCGGGCCAATCGCAATGCTTCATCACTCACATCAAGAGCTGTTACATGCGCTCCGGGAATGATCTTCTTGAGGGTGATCGCAATGCATCCGCTGCCTGTTCCAACGTCCAGTATGCGAGGATTCGGTTGTGTATTTCTTTCAGCAATGAGACGAACCAACTCTTCTGTTTCGGGACGGGGTATCAATACACCGGGTCCAACTTCCAACTGCACGTCGAGAAACCAGGCATAGCCCAGTATGTATTGAATGGGCTCGTGATTTAAAAGTCGCTTCAATGCAAAATGATAGCGCAACAGCTCCGATTCGCCCATGCGTTGCTCGGCATTCATCACAACTTTTGTGCGGCTCCAACCATTAAACGCCTCGAACAATTGCTGAACGAGATTTCCAGCCTCACGCGCGTCATAGCAGCTTTGAAGCTTCTCGCTGAGGTAAGCACGCAACGTTGCAACCTTGTTATCGGCAATGAGGTGATTCATTGGAAACCGAATTCGTTCTGTTACTTCTTAACGAAAACCTGATAGCCATGCGGAGGTAGCTCTTGATGGCCTTTGGTGTAAAGCGTAAGCGACTGAGCATTGAAGATGCTCGGGTATTCGCCTTCGGGCATGTTTTCAATGAAGTCAACGCTTTGCGGTTTGTCGCTGAAGTTGAGCATCACTACCACTTGGTTGTTGTCTTTCGTGCGCGAGAAGCAATACAGCACATCGTCGCTGCTGGTTTTGATTTTCTTGAAAGCGCCACCGAACTCACCATTCCACAATGCCGGGTTTTCCTGATGCACTTTGAACAAGCGTGTGTAAAAATCCTGGAACTTATAGTTATTCCATTGCACCGTGTCCTTTTCAAAGAACGAGAGTCGGTGAGGGGTGCCGTCGGCCTTTTGCTCGCCACCTTCCTGACCTGAATATAATAGTGGCATACCGCCAATGGTCATAGCCAGCACATCCATTGTTTGGCGAAGAGAACCGAGGCGCTCATTGCCGGTTCCATTCCACGAGTTTTCATCGTGGTTGGTGGTGAAGTACATGCGGTAAGAGCTGCGCGGAAAGGCGGTGTCTTGCTTTGCCATATAAGCGTCGATATCGCTCAGTTTCTTTTCGCCCTTTGCAACCTCGTTGGTGATGTGCATAAACTCCCACGCATAGCTCATGTCGAACGCCTTCAAGTGATGCTCTTTGCGCTCTGCCTCAGCCAGCATGAAAACAGGCTTGATGCTGTCGAGTGCTGCACGCGCCTGATCCCAGAAAGGTGTCGGTACCTTCTCGGCCACATCGCAACGGTATCCGTCGATGTCGCACTCTTTCACCCAAAACTTCAAGGCGTCGGTCATGCCGGTCCAAAGTGCTTTGTTCTCGTAGTTGAGCTGCGCCACGTCCCACCAGTCGGTGCCGAGTGGAGGTTGAATCTTACCGGCGGTGTCGAGCAAGTAATACTCTAAGTGGTCCGTGGTCCACTGGTTATCGAACGCGCTGTGGTTGGCCACCCAGTCGATGATAACCTTCATGCCGTTGTCGTGCGCGGTCTTCACCAAGTTCTTAAAGTCTGCCAGTGAACCATAGTTCGTATTCACAGCCTTATAATCCTTCACACTGTAGTGGCTTCCCAAGCCGCCTTTGCGATTTACTTCACCGATGGGGTGAATAGGCATGAGCCACAGAATATCAACACCCATCGACTTCAAGCGAGGAATGTCTTTGCTGAAAGCATTGAACGTGCCCTCAGGAGTATGCTGACGAATATTTACCTCATAAATGGTCGCGTTTTTCGACCAGTCGGGGTGCTGCAGCACACGGGTGTCGGAGTGACCAATAACTTTAGCTTCAGCATCAGATTGTGGAGCATTGCCGCAGGAAAGAATGAATCCGGCAAAAGACAAAGCCGCCAGGGAGCGTAGAATTGTTTTCATGGGTGTCAAATAGTTGAGGGCAAATCTAAGTGTTGGAAGTACACTTTCGGCGTCGTGGATGCTAGGATAGTAGGATAATAGGAGAAATCTGGGGAATGGGTAATGGAGAATGGAGAATGGGATGGTGTCGTCTCTTTCACTCCTTCACTCTTTCACTCTTTCACTCTTTCACACAGAACAATCTCTGCGGCCTGCGGTTAAATAAAATTGAAGGTTGAAAGTTGGCGCCCCCTTCAATCCTACAACAAACTCAACTGCTCACCTCCCTTTTTCTTCTTCACCACCGATTTTTTGCGAGCATGCGTCGCCACGATGCGCTTGCCCTCGGCCTTCACGTCGTCTTTTTTGCGATGGCCCCAGATGGCTTCGCGAGCGTGGCGAGCGGCCGATTCAAGGGCAATGATCGGGGCAGGGTAGTCGGTGCTGATGTGCACGCCGCAGTGAACTTGCTCTTCGGCCGTCATAAGATGGGGTTCGTGAATGTGTTCGGCAGGCACAGCGCGTAGTTCGGGCACCCACGCCTTGATGAATGCGCCTTCCGCATCGTGGTCGTGGCTTTGCTTCACAGGGTTGTACATACGCACGGTGTTGACGCCCGTGGTGCCTGCCTGCATCTGGAATTGCGGATAGTGTATGCCGGGCTCGTAGTCGAGGAAAAGTCGGGCCAGATGATAGGTTCCTGAACGCCAATCTTGATACAAGTGATGGCAGAAGAAACTCACCAACATCGCCCGCATGCGGAAGTTGATCCAACCGGTGGTGTGCAGGCAACGCATGCAGGCATCCACAAGCGGAAAACCCGTCAGTCCGTTTTCCCAGGCTTCGATAAGCGCGGAGTTGTGCGCTTTTACCAGCGACTCATAGCCGGCATTTACGCAACGCGTTTCGTAATCACATTCTACTTCGAACTTCTGGATGAAGTGATCGCGCCACTTGACACGCGTAAGAAAGCCATCGACCCAACGCTTACCCTCCGCAGCGCGGGGATGCTCCAAGGTATATTGGTAAACCTGACGCACGCTCACGTTGCCCCATGCGAGATAGGGCGACAGGCGGCCACAGCTGATTCTGCTCTCTGCAGGTTTGGAGATGTGTTTATTATAGTTCACCCCGCGTTCTTCCATGAAGCTACTCAGGTAGCGAAGGGCTATGTCTTCACCTGCGGGTTGGAATTCGCGTGGATAGTCTGCCCAGGTTCTTTTTAATTCGTCGGGTAGGGCAAAGGGGTAATCCGGCATTACAAGTTCCTGCCGACTGAACGTATTGCGGATGATGGGGGCGTGCATGAATCCAAACCATTGTTTGTCCCACCCCTCGCGGTTTTTGATGCCGCGTTGAATGCCGTCGCGCTTACATTCATTCCAGCGAATGGCTCGCTCATCGCACCACCGTTGCACGGCCTTGTCGCGCAACCAGGTAAGGCGTACGCCGCTTTCGCGGTAGCTGAAGATGTTGAGGATGTCGAAATGTTCGGCTATGCCGGAGAACACATCCACCGCTTCACCATAGGATACGTGCACGCAACGGTTAGACGCTTTCAATTTCTCGTTGACCTGCAACAGGCTCTGATATTGAAACTGAAGGTGACGCGTGCTGGTATCGGGGTGTGCAATCAACGACGGCTCGAAGCAATAGACAATGAAATAGGGCACACCCGACTTCTCGGCCAGCATGAGCGGCTCATGATCCTGCGTGCGCAGGTCGCGCTTCATCCAGACGAGGTTGATAGGGTGCTTTGCTTGAGGCATTGTGCAGCGAAGAAAGGGTAGAGCGAATTAAACACATTAGGATTACCGAGGTATAAATAATGGAAGGTTGAAGGTTGCAAGTTGAAGGTTGGCGTCCCCACTTCACTATTTCACCACTTCACTATTTCACTACTCATCATACTTCGCAGTCCGAAAGAAGCAGTAACAGAAACACAATGAGAACGAGTGGGTGTCGCCCCCTATAATCCTACAATCCTACACCCCCAGAATCTTCTCCGCCAACACACTACTCAACTTCTCATACGACTCATGGGTCCAGCCTGCTATGTGAGGCGAGAGCACCACGTTCGACATGGTTATGAGGTCGCGCATCGCTGTGAGCGACGGGTCTTTTTCCAAGCCTTCGAGTGAAGCTTTTTCGTATTCGATAACGTCGAGACAGGCTCCGCGCACCCGGCCATTCTTCAGTGCATCAACCAGCGCAGCAGTGTCGGTGTTCTTGCCTCGGGCGGTGTTGATGAAGTAGAACGGTTTGGCGAACGATGCAAAGAATTGTGCATCGGCATAGTAATGCGTTTCGTCGTTGAGCGGCAAGTGCAAGCTGACAATGTCGGCCTCCGCTTTAAGCTCTTCCAAGGAAACAGGAACAGCCCATTGGTCACTAAACTGACTCTTATACTTGTCGTGGGCAATCACTCTCGCGCCAAAGCCCGAAAGCTTCTGGGCAAACGAACTTCCCATCAATCCATATCCGATAATACCAACGGTCTTGCCGGCTATCTCATAACCACGGTTCTCTTCGCGTGGCCAGCGCCCGGCGCGCACATCGGCATCGGCCTGTCGCAGGTTGTTCAGCAACATGAGCAACATACCCAAGGCATGTTCGCCCACCGCATCGCGGTTGCCTTCAGGCGAATTGTAAACAGCAATGCCTTTGCTATCCGCATAGGCCACGTCGATGTTTTCCAATCCGCTGCCGCTACGTGCTATGAAGCGAAGGTTAGCGGCTGCGTCAATAAACGCATTGTCAATCTTAATGCGAGATCGCACCACCACACCGGCGTATTCGTGCGCCATAGCCAACAACTCTTCGCGTGTGGCTTCATACCGACAATCGCATGCATAGCCGGCTGCTTCAAGCCGCCGGTGCAATACTTCGTGAACACTTTCAATGAATAATACCTTCGCCATAAGCGCAAAAGTAGGCGTATACGCTATTGCTTGAGCGCTGCCTTGAGAGTCGTCAGGTTCAGCTTGTGCTGATCCATCCGTCGATGCGTGCCTTGCTTCGAATGATGACGGGCCAGGTATTCTTGCTCCGATTGGCCGGGTGTAGGCACCAGCAACGCTTGCACTTCAAGGTTGTGCAAATCCATGAGTGTGCTATACCCCGACCGGCACACAACGAGCTCTGCGCCCTTGAGGGCAGCAGCCAGCTCAGAGTCGGGGAGGTCGTTTACAATGTGAACCATTCCGTTTTTCTCCTGAATGGGCTCTTCAGGCTTTCCGAGCACCAAAAGGGCTGGACATTCAAGTTGAGGTAACACGTTTCGAAGCTGATTTTCAAAACGAGTGCGCGTGGGCTCCGGTCCTGAAACGATGGCCACTACGCGATACGGTTTTTCGTCGGTATTGCTGGTTGCATGAAAACGGGATAGTGGACCGATGAATAAGGCCTTCTTGTCCCACATCCCTCCGTGCGAGAGCAATCCGCTCAGGTTCGTTTCGCTTTGATAATCGGGCACCCAAAGTGCTCTGAATCGCTTGAGATAGGTATTCAGCCATTTCCCTACAAACCATCGAAACGGCCCTGGCACTCGAAGGTACAATTGGTGAGTAATGAGTGTACAAGGCACACGGTCGTGATAAAGCCCATACCGATTGTCGCTACATACTTGATGGATGTTCTTCTCTTCAACGATGCGTTCCAACCACCGATGTTCGGCACGCACAACCCTGCGCAATCTCAACAGTTGCTTTACCAGATGAGGAGTAATCGGGCCGTGTGTTGGATACGTAACGGAATAGTCGGGGATGTCGGTGAGCAACTCCAGCTGCGGATACCGCGCCTTGAGCCAGGCTGCGCTTCTGCCGTTCGACGCAAGTACCACTTCGTGCCCGGCTGCCAGCCAACGGTCAATGAGCGGTGCACACCGCGTGGCATGACCAAGCCCCCAGTCGAGCGGGGCCAGGAGAATACGATGTGATGAACCTGCTTGCATGGCGTAAATCCGCGGCGCAAAGTACACGTATCTTGCTCCCCAAATAACGCAGCCTTGGAAGAAGTTACCCCCGAAATCGATGAGAAGTATATGCGCATGGCGATGCGAGAAGCCATGAACGCCTATGATGCCGACGAAGTACCCATCGGCTGCGTCATTGTGTGCAAGGGCCAGGTGATAGCCCGAGGCTATAACCTCACCGAGCGTTTGCACGACTTTACTGCGCACGCAGAAATGCAAGCGTACACATCGGCTTCGGAGTTTCTAAATGGAAAGTCGCTGCACGATTGCACATTGTATGTAACGCTCGAACCCTGCGTGATGTGCGCAGGTGGGGCCTACAACACGCGCATCGGGCGCATTGTGTTTGGAGCATACGATGAGAAGCGTGGATTCAGCAAGTTTGGTAGCCATGCCGACAATGGTCAGAGCATCGTTCATCCCCGTTGTGAAGTAGTGGGTGGTGTGCTGGCCGATGAATGCGCCGGACTGCTGACTAACTTCTTTCGAGACAAGCGCGACTGACAAACATTTGCCTTTGGTTTTCATCTTGAATGAATTACCTTCGCGCCGCTAAAAACAAGTACCGTCCCTCAATGAACCCTCGATTATGCAATTCTCACTATCCAAAGAGCTACTTTCTGAGCTCCGCGAGTGGATTGCGGACGGAAAAGACACAGCAATAGCCCAAGCTACTATCGATGCGCACGCGGCCGACATTGCCGAGTTGCTCAATGAACTCAAACGCGACGAAGCCGTTTACGTATACCGCCTGCTCGATGAAGAGAAGGCGGCCGATGTAATGCTCGAGCTCGATGAGGACGTGCGCGAGAAGTTGCTTTCCAGCCTCACGAGTCGCGAAATTGCTGAGGAGCTTATCGAGAACATCGACTCCGACGATGCTGCCGACGTAATAGCCGAGCTCCCCGAGCAAAAGCAAGAGGAGGTAATTGCCCTTCTCGAAGACGAAGAGCAGGCCAGCGACATCATCGACCTGATGACCTACGCTGAAGGAACAGCAGGCGCCATCATGGGAACTGAATTGATCCGTGTAAATCAGAACTGGACGGTTACGCAAGCCATTCGCGAAATGCGCAAGCAAGCCGAAGACCTTGATAACATCTACACCATTTACGTGGTCGACGATGAAGAGGTGATTCTGGGCACGTTGAGCGTGAAGTACATGCTTTTTAATTTATCGAGCTTACGCACTACCATCAAAGATCTCTACAAGCAAACCAAGGTAAGGACCGTGCAGGTAAGCGCCCCCCTGGAAGAGGTGGCCAAGGTGATGGAGAAATATGACTTGGTGGTGCTGCCTGTTGTGAACGAGCATGATGTGTTGCTCGGGCGCATTACCATCGATGATGTGGTAGACATCATTAAAGAAGAAGCCGACAAAGACTACCAAATGGCGAGTGGTATATCGGAAGACGTAGAGCACAGCGACAGTGTGCGCACACTCACCCGTGCACGTTTGCCTTGGTTGCTTATTGGAATGGCCGGGGGAATGATCAGCGCAAACATCATCGGTGTGTTCGATATCAGCGAAAACCCGGGAATGGCTGTCTTCATGCCCCTCATCGCGGCAATGGGAGGCAACGTTGGAGTTCAATCGGCTGCACTTGTGGTGAAGGCACTCGCCAACCAAAGTGCGCTCGATGAAAACTTGGGTCAGAAATTATGGAAGGAACTCCGGGTCGGCCTCATCAACGGATTTGTTTGCTCTGCGATTATTCTGGCGGTGAGCTTGCTCTTTCACATGGATCTTACCTTGTG
>CALQJP020000071.1 GCA_943330925.2 Chryseobacterium gleum | reverse complement strand
TTGCACACAACAACAGACCTGCAACTGCAATAGAAAAACGCATCATACCGGTTACTTCTATATTTAGGTTCGAAAAAAAATCAATGGGTCAATTTCAAGAGTTGCTTGTGCACCTCTTCCTCATCGCCGGGTGTATATCCTACGTGTTGCCACACGATTTCACCCTTACCGTTTAATAGAAACGTGTGCGGCGGAGAATTCACACCCATCGCCTGCGAGAATGTTTTGTTCACGTCTGAAAGTATTTCATATTCCCATGAAACCGAGTTCACGTATGGCTTCACACTGTTTACGGTGCGCTGATCGTCGATAGTCACCGCATAAATTTTCACACCGGTCTCCTTCTGCCACTCTTCGTAATAGTCGGCGTATGTGTTGAGCTCCTTTTTGCATGGGCTGCACCACGTTGCCCAAAAACAAATGAGCATGGGTTTACCATCGTTCGTAAGATCGGCCGTTTGTACGTCCTTACCATCCAGATTCTTCAACGTAGCCGAAGGCAAGGAGCTTACCTGTGCATTAGCTATTGTGCTGGCGATAAGAGCGAAAAGAATAACAAGTGTTTTTTTCATGTGATTATTTATTTGAGCGGCCGCGGCGTTTTCAAGATTTGTACCAGATTAACGGTGTTGAATGATCAACGGAATTTGAATGTATTGTTGTTTCAATTGAATCAATAGCGCATAAACACCGGCAGGCAATTGCTCGACATCGATTTCAGCGAACCTTTCACCTTGCTTCATTTGAACGAGCGCAACACTGCGTCCGGTCATATCATAAAGAGAGCAGGTATAATCAACTGCATTCGATGGCGCGCGCACATACAACGTTTCGGTTGCGGGTATTGGATAAGCCAACCACTCTGACGCCAAAGTTTCACTCACCTCTAAAGGAGAGCCTGCTTCAAACGTGTATTGTAACAAGGAAGGTGCATTCTCTATCGCTGAAAGGTTGTACGAACCATCGTAATGGAAGAGTTCCTCTTCCACCGTGGTGGAGTCGGTCATGCTGTACAGCTTGCAAAACCCATCGAATCCACCGTATTGACTCCCGTGCAAACCATCGCCACGCGTGTCGTTGAGGAAGAGGTTGTAACAACCTGCACCGGGAAGTTGAAAAACACCCGTGATGTATTGATAATCCACTTCGTAGGCGCCACCGCTGTAAAGTACGGAGTCATTTTCATTGCGTATCTCCCATGAAACTTCGTCGGGATAGGCATCGAGCGCCAATTCCAGTTTCACTAGCTGGGTAGAAAACCCTACAGAAGTTCGAACACTCACCGAGTCGTTGGAAGCATCGATGTTTGGCGATGCTATGTACAGATCGATATCCGCGTCGGCCAGCACTTCCAGTGAAGTAATTTCAAGTGTATCGGATTGATACGATGCGAGCTGCCCTTCCCATTGAATGGTCTGTGCGGCAGTTGCTCCTCCTATGCCAATGCTCACATTGAAGAGTGTATCGGTTCCCAGATTCTTCAACACGAGTTGAACGTCAAGCTGATTGCTTCCACAACTGCGGGTTGTAGTTGCAGAAGTTAACGCGGGGTCGAAACCCTGAGCAACAGGCGGACAAGAGGTTTGGAATACAAGATTGGCCAAATTACCTACCGACAATTGATCGGTGAAGCGCACCAAGCGATCCGGGCAAATCACGACGAGTACAGGCAAATAAGCCAAATCAAATTGTGCCGCCAAAGTCGAATCGTCGATGGTGGGAAGCGTTGAGCCTGTGAGCCAATCGCCCTGCGTATCGGTAGAAGGGTTGCCCGTCAAGCTTGATGGCCCTTGCAATTGAGCAGTTGAGTTGAGTGTTTCGCATTCAACCCGCCACACTTCAACACTTCCATTGCCCTGAGACCCGTATAGCGCATCGAAGGCTTCCAGCGTTTGCTGCTGATGGTATTCCCATGCGTAGCTATCCCACGCGGCGAAGCAATGGAGAATAACCGTTTTGCCGGCATCCAGCTCTGCATACAAATTGCGCGAATTGCCTGCAATGTCTTGCGCAGTGAAGTTGGGCGCCAATGCACCCGGGGTGAGTTGTGCCATGGATTCCAACGCACAACAAAGACAACTTAAGAGTAGTAACTTTTTCATGAACAGCGGGCCGAATTTAAGAAGCAAGCGCCTTACAGCCACACATATAAAGCGAATAGAAGTGTTTTGCTAAAAAAACAAGAAGCCGCTCATTTTTTTGAGAAGCCGAGCCATGCACACATCTACCTTTGTGAAAACGCATTTTCATGAAAACATTCTTACTCTCATTTTCCCTTCTGATTGTTTCGTTTGTTGGACAATCCCAGTTTATTGAACTCCACAACGAAGTGAACACCGTGATGGGCACTTCTGCAAACACAACTGAAGTAATCAGTGCTCATTGGGATGTCATCAACGCCTCGGGATCGCAGCGCGACATTCGCTGCCGCCGTGAAGTAATTCAGAATGTAGCCGGAGCTGAGCATCAGTTTTGCTGGGGCGAGATTTGCGGACCATGGGCCACTTCGAATGAGCTCTCCACCGAAATCGTAACGCTCGCTGACGGCGATTCATCTTTTTCATTTTACTGCAAGTACCGCCACAACGGCAATCCCGGTCAAAGCATTGCCCGTTTCTGCTGGTTTGATGCTGCTGCCCCCGCAACCCAACTTTGCTACGAAGTCAACTTCTGCGTTGACGCTGCCTGCATCATCGGAGTAAATGAAATCGAAAACCAGGCGAGCTTGCAAATTCTCGGCAACCCAGTAAGCGAGCTTTCGGGCATTAGCTTCCGCTTTGCCACCCAACCTTCGCAAGCAGAGTTGGTTATTTACAGCGCTACAGGAACATTGGTTGAAAAACAGCCTATCCGCTCTGCACAAGGCATTGTTATGATAGATGCCAATCAATTTAGCAATGGCGTATACACCTGCATGCTCAATGAAAACGGTCGCACCGTGGGCATTCAACGCATGGTGGTGAGTAAGTAATACAAGCATTTCCATAAATGATAAATCAGGGGACGACTATCTTCGTCCCCTATTTTTTTGGTATGAGTCAGATTCGTAAGAAAGAAGCGCTGGATTATCACTCCTCAGGGCGCAAGGGCAAATTGGAAATTATTCCAACCAAACCGCACAGTTCGCAGCGCGATTTAGCACTAGCTTATTCACCCGGAGTAGCAGAGCCTGTATTGGCAATTGCTGAAAATCCGGACGACGTATATAAGTACACAGCCAAAGGAAATTTGGTTGCCATTATCTCCAACGGTACTGCTATCCTCGGTCTTGGCAATCTCGGCCCAGAAGCCAGCAAGCCCGTGATGGAAGGAAAGGGTATGCTCTTCAAAATCTTCGCGGACATCGATGGGATGGATATTGAAGTGAAGGCTACTGACGTTGATGAATTCGTAAATACAGTAATCAATATATCTCCGACGTTTGGCGGAATCAATCTGGAAGATATCAAGGCGCCTGAAGCATTCGAGATTGAAGAGAAGCTGAAAGCGGCGCTCGATATTCCGATTATGCACGATGACCAACACGGCACCGCAATTATCTCGAGTGCCGCTCTCATCAACGCATTGGAAATCGCGGAAAAAAAAATCGAAGAGGTACGAGTAGTTGTTAGCGGAGCAGGAGCGGCGGCCCTGTCGTGTGTCGATTTGATGCAAATACTCGGTGTGAAGAAAGAGAACGTTTTTATGTTCGACTCCAAAGGGCTCGTGCATAAAGAGCGCACTGATATCGATAACCGCAAGATGCGTTTCGCATCGGAAAACAACTACACATCGCTGGCTGATGCGCTGAATGGAGCCGATGTATTTCTGGGTCTTTCGCAACCCAACCTGATCACCCCGGATACTCTGCGTACGATGGCTGACAATCCGATTGTGTTCGCCATGGCCAATCCCGATCCTGAGATTGCGTATGACATTGCAATTGCCTCACGCGAGGACATCATTATGGCTACTGGTCGCAGCGACCACCCCAACCAGGTAAACAACGTACTTGGCTTTCCTTTCATTTTCCGCGGTGCACTCGATGTGCGTGCGCGTTGCATCAACAATGAAATGAAACTCGCAGCCGTGCATGCCCTAGCCGAATTGGCGCGTCACCCGGTACCCGAAGAAGTAATAGAAGCCTATAACCTTAAAAATCTGCACTTCGGTAAAGACTACATCATACCGAAACCACTCGACCCTCGATTGATTGCGGTCGTATCTTCTGCTGTTGCCAAAGCCGCTATTGATAGCGGAGTAGCGCGCATCACCATCGAAGATTGGGATGCATACACAGCAGAATTGCAAAAAAGAATGGGTCGCGACAACGTGCTCACACGCGGCATTGCAGAGCGCGCACGCAAAGACCCCAAGCGGGTTGTTTTCGCTGAAGGCGACAACTACAAAATACTGAAAGCAGCTCAGCAAGCCTACGACGAAGGTGTTGCCTACCCCATCTTATTGGGTGACGAACAAAAAATACGTCGCATGCTCGATGAGCATGAATTGGACTTGCAAAGCGCACAAATAATTGATCCACGCTCAGACCAGTGGCTGAAGACCCGGGAAGAATTTGGCGCACGTCTGTTCAGCAAACGAATGCGCAAAGGATTCACAGAAACGGAGGCCATTCGGACCATGCGCGACCGCAATTACTTCGGAGCAATGATGGTGGAAATGGGAATGGCCGATGCGCTCATCAGTGGTATGACGCGCAACTACAGCCGCGTCATTCGTCCCGGGCTACAAACCATCGGCCCCGCTGTTGGCGTGAAGAAAGTATGCGGTATGTACATCGTAGAAACAAAGCAAGGCCCGCTCTTCTTTGCAGACACCACCGTGAACGTTAATCCAACCGCTGAAGACTTGGTTGAAATCACCTTGCGGGTATCGGAGTCTATTTCGAAAATGAAGATTGTGCCGCGCATTGCATTGCTGAGCTATTCGAACTTCGGTTCTGCCGAAGGCGAAGAAGCCGAAAAAGTTGCGAAGGCAGTTGCTATTCTGCACAAGGAGCACCCCAACCTCATTGTGGATGGTGAGCTTCAAGCCAACTTCGCATTGAACAGCGCAATGCTTCAAGAGAACTTTCCATTTAGCCGCTTGAAAGATCAGAAGGTTAACACCTTGATCTTCCCCAATCTAGCCGCAGGAAACATCTCCTACAAGCTGCTGCAGGAAATAGCAGAACTCGAGGTAACGGGGCCGGTGCTACTTGGCATGCGCAAGAGCTACCACATCCTACAAATGGGATGCAGCGTGCGTGAGATCCTAAACATGATTCGCATTGCGGTGGTGGATGCGCAGATGAAATAAAATTGCGTAATGCGCAGTAAGCCCGCTTTTAGCGGGCTTTTTTTATGCCCATTCGATAGGCCATTCCTCTACCTGCCAATTGCGTATGTGCTCACTACGCCCTAATCATCTCTATACTGAAAAACCAATTTGATCCTGTTCAGGGCGTCAAGAACAAATGTCGTCAGAGGCATGGGCAATAAACAGAACCCATCATGAGGTTCATCAAGGTTTTCGCTTTACCGAAATAGGAGTTTCGCCAAAAAACATTTCGATAGTTCTAGTCTGCAATGGAAGCATTGAAGACTGTTGTTTTTTCAATTATCAACTGTTTTTACAACTCAAATTATCCATTCATTTTTTAAAAAAACCATCATGAAAAAAAAACTTTCATTTTCTTCATTTCGGGCCCACGGCAACCGATGGCTTATTCGGCTGCTTGTGCTTGCGTGTACAACTCTTTTTTCAATCCAGAGCAACGCTCAAAATCACATTGATTTGAGTTCTGCTATTGCAGAAGGAAACAGTCCATTGTCGGATTTGGTGTACGGTCTTCAAACAACGGCCTACATCCGAGAAGGACAATTGGATATAGCCGGAGATGGCTATGCTGCAGTACTTGATTTAATGGCTGCGGATTTGGCTGGATTAAACCTTACCGATTCTTCTTTGGATGGTGTTTCAACGGTCATCATTCGCATGGAACAAGTGTCGGATGTATCTGCGAACTACGACGCCAGCGAATTGAGTGAATTACAAAGCTTAGCATATGTAGTAGTTCTATGCTCTGCAAATGTGTCGGCATCGGAGGTAGCAGCCATACCAATCAATGGGCTGCCACCTGCTGTTCAAAGCTATTACGCTCTATCCATTCCCGAATAATGCTAACCATTACTAAACAAAAATCATGAAACACACATTACCAAATTTCGCGCGCCTTACTATAGGCCTCTGCGTATGGATGCTGAGCTTTCTGAATACGCAAGCGCAAGTTCGTGTTCCCTTTACGCAACGCACTTCGGCATTTTCGCCCACGCAAACCATCTACAGTATAAATGGCGATTTCACCATGATTGGCAACACCAACATGACGCTACAGAATTACACGACCACAGGCCTCAACAGCAATCAGATTATGATTAAAGTTGATACCGATGGCTTGGGAACTACCAATAACTCCTCTTCATCTACCTTGTCCTTTTCTTCGGAAAATGGAGCAACACCGAGTTGCAGCAACATTCTTTTCGCCGGGCTGTATTGGTCGGCACGAACGGATGGCAGCCCAACTGAATTGCAGAAACGCTCCATCAAATTTCGAGGTCCGGGACAAGCGGCATACACTTCTTACACCGCTACCTCTTCAAACATTCGTTACCCGGGCGACGACAATATGTATGCAGCCTTTGCTGAAGTTACCTCTCAGGTTCAAGCATGTGGCTTGGGTGAATATTGGGCTGCCGACATGGCTCTTACAACGGGCAACGGCGGATCGGCGGGCTACTACGGTGGCTGGGGCTTGGTGGTAGTTTATGAAAACGCACTCATGAAAAAGCGCGACATCACCATCTTCGACGGCTATGCCTACGTGATTGGCGGAACAGCTCAATGGGAGTTACCGGTATCCGGTTTCAACTCAGCCTTAGCAGGCGCCGTAAATACCAAATTGGGTATGATTGCCGGTGAAGGTGATGTTACCATTACAGGCGATCAATTCGAGATACAAAAACTCAACTCCTCCAACTGGGAAGTTCTTAGTCATGGAAACAACGCGGCAACAAACTTCTTCAACAGCTCTATTTACACAGGCGGCAACGCTCGCAATCCAAATCTATTGAACAATACAGGAATGGACGTGAGCATGTTCACCATTCCCAATCCATCGAACTCCGTAATTGCAAATGGACAGACGAGCACGAAGTTTCGATACAGTTCAACTCAAGACACGTACATCATTTACTCCATTTGCATGGCGGTAGATGCATACGAACCTGAAATCGAAGGATTCCTCTCTACCCTATCGGTAAATGGCATTCCCACTTCATCATCCGACCTTACCGTTTTACCCGGTGATGAGATACAATACAAGGTTGAAATTCGAAACAAAGGAAATGAACCCGTCAATAACGCTCGTATTGAAATTCCTCTTCCCTACGCAGCCGTTGGTTATCTAGGAAGTTCGACTTCAGTTTACCCTCCCGCCTCTTCTTCAAGCACTCCTTATGTAGATCTTAGCCTGGGAGCAAATGGCACGCTGGTTTGGGATTTTGGAACGCTGCCTGTGCCGGCGAACCCCAACCAAGTATTGGCTGAAATTTCCTTTACGGTAGCAGTGAGTGAAGACTGTGAACTATACCGCAACTTCAACTGCTCAGCACCCAGCGTTGATATCGACGGAACCATAACAGGCGTTGGTGCCAATACCGGTATTCTAGTAAATGACCAACCATTTTATGTTGGCTATTCAGAAGCCGATGGCTGTTCAACCGTGCCTATTACAGGTCCGTTTGAGATTGAAATTAACTCTGCCGATTGGGTGACTGATAATTGCCCTGCCGGCGATGATGTCCGCGATTTTTCATATTGCAACCGAACAACTCCTATCAGCATCACAGAGGTGCTTGGTTACTATCCGGACGGAACCCGTTTTTTCAATGTTGCCGGAACGCTAGAATACACGATATCAAATCCATTCCCGAATACAAGCGGCTTGACTACATACATTGCCGTGCTGCCCGACGGCGGTTGTAACCTTACGTTTACAATTCAGGTTACAAACATCAATTCCATTCCTTCGGTTTCCGGACTAGCTGTAGAATACTGTCAATATGCGACCGCGATTGCATTGACAGCAACACCAAGCCAGCCATCCTATAGTTTGTTTTACTATGCTCCCGGAAGCAGCATTGCACAACCCTCCATAACGCCATCAACTTCGGTGGTGGGCAATTTCATTTATCAGGTAGCAGAAGGTCCTTCATCCTCTTGCATTAGCTCGCAGAAAGCCAACATTCCGGTAGAAATTCTTTCGTTGCCGGTGCTTACTGCTACTGCAGAGCAAATAATCTGTTTCGGTGGCTTAGGCAGCGTCAATCTGCTCGCAACCGGCGGAACCGGTGTCCTGACCTTCAGCAGCGATAACCCGGCAACACACCATTTGATTTCCGGGGTTTACACCTATGAAGTATCGGACAGCAAAAACTGCAGCGCATCCGCAACAGCAATCATTGACGAGGCACCTTCACAACCTGAACAGCCTGAACTGGAATGCTACCAGGAAGCGTCTTGGAATGTAGCTGCATGCCGATGGGATGTAACCGGTGAGCAAGATCCACAACCCGTAATTGAGTGCTGGGAAACGGCAACCTTCAACCACACAACGTGTGAGTGGGAAGTATCCGGTTCACAAGATCCACAACCGATAATTGAGTGCTGGGAAACGGCAACCTTCAACCATACAACGTGTGAGTGGGAAGTAACAGGTTCACAAGATCCACAACCGGTAATTGAGTGCTGGGAAACGGCAACCTTCAACCATACAACGTGTGAGTGGGAAGTTACGGGTTCACAAGATCCGCAACCTGCTATCGAATGCTGGGAAACCGCAACCTTCAACCACACAACGTGTGAGTGGGAAGTGACCGGTTCACAAGATCCGCAACCCGCAATTGAGTGCTGGGAAACGGCAACCTTCAACCATACAACGTGTGAGTGGGAAGTATCCGGTTCACAAGATCCACAACCAATAATCGAGTGCTGGGAAACGGCAAACTTCAACCATACAACGTGTGAGTGGGAAGTATCCGGTTCACAAGATCCACAACCGATAATCGAGTGCTGGGAAACCGCAACCTTCAATCACACAACGTGTGAGTGGGA
>CALQJP020000070.1 GCA_943330925.2 Chryseobacterium gleum | reverse complement strand
GGGTGGAAGCTTGCGGCACCAAGCACGCCAAACTGAGAAGTGAAGACATCAGCCGTTTCAAGAGCAAGGCACAGCGGTCCATCACGAACAACAAAATCAGCAAACGATAAAAATGAGTACATACATACTAGCCGGCGCAAATAGCGCCATTGCCAAGGCCACAGCCGTTCAGCTTATGGATCAGGGGCACCGAGTAATTGGCATCAGCCGAACGGAAGTTCAAGGCCTTCAAGACTTTCATCAAGTAGAGAATTATGATTTCGGGGCATTTCCTGCGATCGACGGGCCTATTGACGGCCTGGTATATTTCCCCGGGACCATCAATCTGAAACCCTTTCATCGACTAACGCAGGCTGAGTTTCAGAGCGATTTGCAGATCAACACACTAGGTGCTGTTGCCTTTGTGCAGTCCTACCTTAATAATCTGAAGCAAAGCGCACAGCCCTCGGTGGTGCTGTTCAGCAGTGTGGCTGTAGGAGCCGGTATGCCCTTTCATGCCTCGATAGCCATGGCGAAAGGCGCCAACGAAGCCCTCACCCGCTCACTGGCCGCCGAATATGCACCGCTCATTCGTTTTAACTGCATAGCGCCATCGCTCACCCACACTCCGTTGGGAGAGAAGTTCCTCAACACGCCCGAAAAAATAGAAGGCGCCCAAAAACGCAATCCGCTCAAGAAAGTGGGCACACCTCAGGAGCTAGCCGACATGGTCGAGTTCCTGCTCTCGCCTAAGTCGGCGTGGGTAACAGGGCAAGTGTTGGCGGTTGATGGCGGTATGGGGGTGGTGAGGGTTTAGTGGTGAATGGCGAGTGGCGAGTGACGAATGGCCAGTGGCGAATTACTTACTATTTCTTTCGCAATCCCTCCTTGAAAACACGCGATTCATGGATGACCACTACTTTAAAATAATTACCTCTGACCATTCGCCACTCGCCATTCGCCACTAGCCACTCGTAATCCGCCATTTTTTTTTCGCTTCCCCTTGCATCATTGAAACCTGTAACTATATTTGCACCCGCTTAGAAAAACGATGGCCCGTTCGTCTAGGGGTTAGGACAGCAGATTTTCATTCTGTAAACAGGGGTTCGATTCCCCTACGGGCTACAAACAAAAAGACCGCTTCAATGAAGCGGTCTTTTTATTTGTGGTGAAATAGTGAAATAGTGAAGTAGTGAACTGGTGGAATCACCCCGCATTAAACACCGCCACCCAGGCATTATTCGGAAGCAATCCGCCGAGCATGACCAAGAACAATAACAATGTGAATGTGCCTTGCGGTCCAAGTTGAATACGGTTTTGGCGATATGCGGCGTAAAGAACGGTTGCTAAGGTTGAAGCTGTTGCCAATACAACAAGTACTGTAGCTCCGGGCCAGTGCTGCATGCGAAAGGCAGCTCCCAATATGAGCAGAGAAAAAGTAGTAATCATGGCTACGTTTTCAAAGGTCGACATTCCCTGCGATTTATTTTCTCTGCGCAGTGTGGTGAAAAGAGAGAGGAAGAGAATTCCAAATGCGAGTATCAGCAGAATGGAAGCACCCGGCCAGTGCATGGTCTTAAACAAGATACCTGTGGTTGCAAGCACGAGCATAAGCCCGTTGAAAATTGGTTTTGCTTTCATGATAAGATTGTTTTGGGGTTTCGACTGAGAAACATCCGTTCAGTGTAACTTATTGCCCATCGAACCTCGAAATTTCATCTCAAAGTGAAAGCTCCAAGGAATTCTTGCGTGTTCGAAATCAATCCATCTTCACCAGCGGATAACTCGCTACGAAGTGGTCACCTTGCATCTTCAGCATGTACATACCTGCCGGTAAAGTTTCATCCATCCACTCGAACGTGAACTCTGCGGGAACGGATTGTTTGCTCAGCAGCGTGGCAACCTCTCGGCCTCTGACATCATACAGCCGCAGAGCAAGCATCGAGTTGTGCTCATGCGTGAATGAGATCTGTAACGCATCGTGAAATGGATTGGGAAAAATTGAAATCTCGCTATTGCCGGTGTTTTGAGAAACACCCACATCTGTTATGACAACATTCGCGTAGGAGGTATCGCTTCCGCAAAGGTTAGATGCCACCAGCATCACGGTATACGTGCCATCGGCGCTGTAGGTATGCTCAGGCGCACTATCTTCCGATGTAGTGTCATCACCAAAACTCCAGAAGTAGTTCGATGCTTGTACCGAAGAATTGGTGAACTGCACCTCTCCCCCATTCACATCAGTCTCAAATACCGAAGAGGCATCACCCCAAACCGTAACGTAGGAGCCAATAACCAGCGTGCTATCCAAACCGGACGCAGAATCAATGGCGGTGAGCGCAACATCATAGACACCCGGCATATCGAACACATGAAAGGGATTCAACTGCGCAACGAATTCGCCATCGCCAAAACTCCAATAGACGGAGTCGGCATCTAAACTCAAATCAAAAAATTGAATGGAATCGCCCATGCAAACGTGTGTACTCGAAGATGTAAATTGTGCAATGGGAAACGAATCCTTCATGATTGTATCCGACAGCACCACACTCCATGCCCCTGCAAGATCCTGGAATTGATAGTGTGTCACATGAACACCATGAGGTATCGGCTGCATGTTGATTGTCTCTACCAACTCAAAGGGACTTACAGCCACACCGAGCTCAATAGTTGCGGCGCTTTCGGCGGAATCATCCAACCAATACCGATATCCCTTAATCTGATTGAGCATCGAGCTGCTACTTCCATACTTCTGTATGAAAGCACTTGTGGCGACGCTCCAAACTCCACCGCTCTCCCGAAAGCGCATGTGTATGCGATGAAGCCCGTCTGTCAGTGCAGATGCATCAACCGAGCTGCTGAACGAGTAATTCAACTGAGGGCTGATCTCAACCAATGCAGGCTGCACATCATCATCAAACCAATATTGCACGGCATCGATCAAATTCTGACTTCCGCCACTCAAAAAGACTTGGCTTAAAACCGAACTAAATCGACTGCTGTCATCCAAGAATCGAACATTATACACATGAAGCCCCAATGCAAGACTCTGTGTGTTGACGTGTGAATTAAGTTCGACTGTGCTCGCGGGTGACAACGAAGATGCGATACGCTCTGCATAATTATCATCAAACCAATATTCATATCCGGTCAAATGAGTTTGGCTCATAGCGCTCTGAGAGAAGAGCAGTGCAACAACAATACTGAAGCGTACTTTCATTCTCTCCAAACAACGCATCGGATCGGAAAATACTGGATTACAACTGTATCTATTTTTCATATCAATGGATTTTAATTGAAGTGAGCTGTATCGATCGAAAAAAACGATACAACCACATCAAAATTCAGTTATCTATCCTGCGCACTTACACGAATATGGACTGGAAGCATTCCATCCGGAGTTGTATTCGAACCAATATTCTTGAAGCCAATGTGCGGATTGAACGGTACTGCCGAATCCTTGTAATGGTCGTTCGATCCGTAGATGCCTATATCAGTGCCATCCGATGCTGCTCCTATTCCGGGGCTCCCCGCAATCAATTGAAAATTATAATTGTAGTTGAAGCCACCCGGCGAGAAATTCTGAAAGAAATAGTCTGCAGAAACACTAAAGATATTATTCACTTCGGCCACCACTACACCCGGATTCAAACCACTCGGAGCAGTAGCGAACATGTTGTTGAGAAAGGTATTTCCGTAACTGCCGCATGCCGGCGCGTCGCACGCATAGCCCGGGTATGAGATATCCCAATTGGTATAAAAGATATTATCCTTCACAGTGCAATAGCGCACGCCTGCAAATACACGATCACTTTGGGAGATGTACAAGAAATCATTATTCGTAAATATCCCTCCCCAAAAGGCATTATAAATATGCCCGTTGACAATGTTCGCATGCATGTTGAATGCCTTCATGAAGCCAAGGTTGACGTCGCCACGAATAACATTCTGCACTATCTGCCAGTTTCTGCTGAAACTCGTGTCGGGCTCATTCTGTGAAAAGACGCTGCCATTGCTCGTTATATTCGCTACGCTGCATCTTCGAATCATAACGTTATCAGCTCTTTGATAATTATTTACGGCATGCGTCAGAAAAACATCACCACTGATAAACAACCCTTCCAGATGCAAACCATGAGCGCCATTTCCAATGCGGATTGTTCCCGCAATAATGGTCTGATTGGTTGCCAGTGTTGAATCAGGATAGTGACCTGCGCCAATGATCGTAACACCCTTCTTGATGGTATCATTGCCCATCGAAAAAGTACCACCCGGCACATAAATAAAATCGCCCGATTGTGCAGCCACCACGGCCGTTTGTAAATCTCCGAAGAATGCAGAATTACCATCTGCTTGCACAACGCTAATGACCGACTGGCTCATTGCAACGTTACTGCAGCACAAAATAATGAGTATCCATTTGATGTATTTAAAATTCTTCATATCAACTTGTTTTAATTGTTTCAATCGTAAAAAAAAATCGGCACAAACCCTACTCTGCATCTAATCATCCTGCATTGGGTCGTCGCAATTAGTGACCTCAGCGAATAATCACATCTATGCTGTGAGTGCTGTCATATCGAATGGAATACCAGCCGGCTGACAGCTGTGAAACATCAACCCTATTGACGCCATTGGAGAGTATGACCTGCTTGACTGTATTTCCTCTAGCATCCACCACATTCGCTGTCAGTTTCTGAGTAATCCCATATACTTCAATACTCAAGTAATCAGCGGCCGGAAGAGGATAGACTTTAATAGCTGAAACAGTCAGCTCACTCACATCAGTAGGCGTTATCTCAAGGTTAAAAATCACGTACGCCGACAACAACCCCAAATCAATGGCCTGAACTTTAATAGAGAGTTCACCTGTCTCGGTTGGTGTCCCCGAGAAAACACTACCGTCAAATGACAGCCAAGACGGCAAAGGATTACCATTCTCAAGAAACGCTGTAACCGTAATTGCATCACCGGCATCAACATCAACAAAAAGATCGCTCGGAATTTCATAGTAATATGGATGCGAAACCTCTCCTTCCTGATCAAGGATTACATTTCCGACCAAAGGAGGTTCGTTCACATCAACAACTTCAATAATAAAAGCCTTATCGAATGTTTGACGATAAGAATCGGTCGTACGCAGATAAATGGCATAATAGGACTGAGTTTCAAAATCGAGCGTAGTGTTCATGTAAAGCGCAACACCATTCGTATAGAACAACTCATTGTCTGCGTCATTCCCTCCATCACCTTCAACTAATTCATAGATAAATGCATCACCATCCTCGCTCTCCTCGGTGCTCAAATAACCTACAAGGTATTCAACACCACTTGCAGTCTCCATCACTGAAGTTGCGGTTAACTCTATATCGGTAGGCTCATAATTAAACTCATAGCTACCCAAATCAACAAACTCACCCAACAGTCGAATGCCCTTATTCAAATCATAAGCACCATCTACTCCATCGTTATCACCTGCGTTGCGACAAATCGAATTTTCGGTCAACTGTAAATTGGTAGTGGAAACAAAGCCCGCGTCGCCTGAAACAAGCGCGCCTCCGTTGGTGAAGCCATCATACCCTGCATCGATAAAGCTGTATGAAATGGAAGCCGAACCCGTCTCCGCATAAACCGGATTTGAACCGTTCTCAGCAAAAATTGAATTGACAACCGTGCATTGGTCATCGCCATCACCTCTAAAATGGATGCACGAAGCCAAATCATAGAGGCTGGAAGTATTGTTCAAGAACGTGCAATTGGAAACCGAAACCACGCGCGGCAAAACACCGTTGTTGTGAAAGTAAGAAATGGCTCCAAAACCATTGATCAAGCCCGCATTGTTGTGTTGAAACAAGGAACTACTCACAATTATATCGCCGTCGAATGTCTGTATCGCAGAGCCCCAGTATTCGATGTTCAGATTCCTGAACACGCTGGCTCGCACAGTCAATCTTGAGCCTGTATTGCCCCAAATTGCGGAACCATTGCCGCTCGAAGAGCCATCCGTTTCTCCTTCAACCAAACACTCGCCCATTAATAAATCAGCGTTGGTCCAAATGGTGCTTCCCTGGTTGCCATAGTTCTCATTTCCGACAAAACTATTTTCGATTACATAAACGTGCGTGGCCGCAACGTTTCCTTCGACCTTGGCAGAGAAAATAGCACCACCGTTATAGGCTGCGTTTTCGCTGAAGGCAGAAGTGTAAACAGACAAATTTGAGTTGGCATAAATGCCACCTCCCGACCCGTTGCCAACTGCAGCGTTGTTATTGAAATTGGAATCATAGACATTCAGTTGCATGTCGTTGGTACTGGCCGCTTGTAATCTCAACCCTGCGCCGTTCTCCCCACTTACATAACCGTCCTGAAACGTCAATCCGAAAAGGCTCACCGTATAGGCCAACCCATTTGTGTTAGCGTTGACGTCAAGGCATCGGTTGGTCGACATGCCATCGAGTACTGAAGTAGCGCCATCAGCGATAGTACCAAATACAGCGTCGAAACCGCCGCGAATCAACAAATCCATTTCATCGCCATCCGCATCGCCGATATAGACATACGGTGTGGCTGAATAAACACCCACCTGCAGAAAGATGTTGCTGGTCTCATTGTCGCTCGTAGCGAGATTCAAAGCCGATTGGAAATCCATCGGATCACTAACCGTTCCGGCACCGCCAAAACCGTTTGGAGAAACATAATAATCGGATTGCGCTTGCGATGTCAAGCTAAAACTGAATAGCCCCAAGGCTATAGCCCAAAAATGGATGTATAGATTTTTCATTTAAAAAATAGATTTAGTTGTTCTTTCGATTCACAATTCGCCGAGTCATCAATTTGAAATACGACTGAATTGCTTTTGAACGACCAAACTAAATCCTCGGCTATCCCTTCGCTAGTTTATCATCGAATGTCATGCGAGGGAATGAGAACAGCCGTTCATATCAAAAAGTAGGATGAGAACAATTAGACCGCTTCGCGATCGCGATCAATGCGTAAGAATAAAAGAACACCCTATTGAATGCGAAGGGCGAAGGTCCAACTACTAATGATATATGAATAGCGAGTTAAGCGGGTATTATTGGTAGCTATTCATTTAATCTTGTTTTGTATTTTCGTACAATACAGGAGACGTCTAATCATTAACCAAAGTGAATCATGGCACAGAAGCGTCACGTTATCTACAAAACTAGTCATTTACAAGAACGCATTTCCTGGACCTCCGGAGTAGCAGGCGTCATTCGATTGCTCACATGGGAAACGGAGAATGCATTAGGCATATCCAAAACGCAACTGCAACAGCGGGTGCTAGAGCATGTTTTACAGTGTTGCGAGAACGAAGTATTGACGGTGGAAAAATTCAAAAAAATCACTACGACACTAGCTACCAAGACTCGCAATGAAATCCTCTCGGCAAATGTTGAGCACCTCTATGATGACCCCAAACCTAGGAGTTTGATCAACCCAATTGAAGCTCAACGCAGGATACGATTATTCTCCGAAGAGTTCCTCAACAAGGAGTTTGATGTTTTTATGTCACTGCTCCCAAACATTACCCTTACTCAATATTTAGGGAGTCATTTTAATCTATCACCGGAAAGTCAATGGACCATTACGGGAAGTTCAAATGATTTCGAGGAGTCGACAGGTATGCAGTTTATGTATATGGACACCCTGGCATATGCCCACAACACTTCTACCCTAGTAGCACTGGAGCTTAAAATGGACAGTGAATTAGGGGAGTATCAAATCCTCAAGTATTGTTTCATGGCTGCCTACCTCGAAAACAAAGGCATGATAGCGAAGAATTTCACCTTCCATTTATTGTTTCTTGGAAATGACGTCTCATTGACCGAGGCAATACCCGGTTTGCTAAATGACGCAGAGAATCAGTTGAACGGGAAGAAATATCCTGATGCGATGAAATCGCCCGAAATGGAATCACTTGTACCTCGCGTCGCAGCCCTATTAAAAACCATTGAAATAAATTCCACCACCTGGCAAGAACTAGGCGATTATTTCGACAAGCTTAATCATGCGTTGCCGGCGAATCCCTATGCCGAAACTCTGCACAAGCTAATCGATGGTTTTTTAATATCGCTTCAAACGAAATACAGTCGCAAGCTGAAGAGGCCGATTTATGTTCGGTAAAACAAAGTTGGTTTTGCGCGCAATTTTATGTGAAACCAACTATTTAGAGACACTCAACCTTTAGAATCTTCATCCGAATCAGTGATGATATGAGTAGCCTATTCATGCCGCGTTATCTTTCGCCAATGAACCGACCAATACTTCTTTGTGCCTTTGCTTATTGTTGTTTAACAATCCTCAGCGGCTGCAAGGTGTATTATACGACCTCGGATGTAGACTCGAATTTGAAATCGACTGTTGATCAGGTCAACACCACGCTCTCAAACTTGCAATCACAAGTTGCGGAATTAGAGAAGCAGTACCGCGAAATACCGTGTGAACAAAAATCGGAAGTCTTCTTGAAGGCAGACGGCATGGTGCACGAACTCGATGGTGAAATGCGTTCGTTGGAACAACTGAAACAAACGGTGAACAACGATTACAAATTCTTCGCGCAATACACGAGAGGCAAAAGCCGCATTGAATCGGGCACGGAGGAATGGAAGAAACTCAAGGAAACAAAAGCTGCGATGAAGAACAATTTGGATGCACTGCAAAACCAAGGCAACACCGTGGTTGATGAGGCACAAAAGTTCAACGCCTTCGTCAATACACAAGTGGTTCCCACAGTGCAAGTGTGTGAAGTAAAATCATACACTTCACAATTCGAAAAAGCAGTGAGTACGTTGGGTGCCAACCTGCAGATAGCCCAAAGTGATTTGAAGAAATATGATTCCCAAATTGCCAGCATCAAAGAGCAGTTTGGTGCAACAGCGGCTGCAACTTGCAACCAACTTGCAGAGCTTGCAAAGCAAATTCGAATAGACATCGATGCTATGCAGCCCATTCATCGAAATACGCAGCGTATTCTAACCGATTTCAAAACCAAAACAAAGGGAATGCAACGCATTTACTCGTGCAACGCAAACTGGCGATTAGTTGCAGAAACCGAATCGGCGATAGCCAAGCAAGAGCAAGACTTCAACACACACCGACAGTCAATCACAACGGCGGCTAATTCCATTCAGCAACTGGTGAATTCGTTGCAGGAGT
>CALQJP020000069.1 GCA_943330925.2 Chryseobacterium gleum | reverse complement strand
ATCTTCGAAGAAAAGCTGCGGATTTCCATCCATCGCCATCATGATTGCGTAAGCCCCAGACAGGCGAGGTTCGTTCGGCTCGATGTGTGCCGATAATTCCGAGCCTGTATTCCAACCGGTGTAGTTGCCGGTACTGCTTAATTGTGGTCGGAATGTGTCGTGGTTATTTACGAATGGCACCGTGCGATGAACGAACGTATTTGAACCTGCATAGTAGTGGACGCGTTGACTTTGCTGAGCGCCCGGCAAAGAAGCCATGTTGAAATTGCCCATACCGTATACCATTCCGTAGAGACCACCGGAAGGATCGAATGCACGCAGACCAAAGTCAAACGAGCCCATCATTTTTTCACTGGATGGAGCGGCAATGGCGTTTACATAGTTATCAAGGTCATTCTTGCTTCCTACCCATTCTCCCACGTTGAACATGGCTTCACCGCCTTTGCACCAGGCCGGCAGAATGTACTTCACATTGTAGCTCAAGTCTTCCTGCACATAGGTCGGGAAATGCTTCACCGCATCCCAGCGAAATCCGTCTACTGCAGTCTGCTTCTTCAACCACATCATCCAATTTCGAGCGCCATCGCGCATGTAGTTGGCACTCTGTGCCGGATTGAAACCGACAACGTTTGTACTTTGTCCAAAGGCTGTGCTTTCATAGCTCACATCAGGGCCGAAATACGAAGTACAGATGTCGCCTGTTGTGCAGTTGTTGTATTGATTCGGATAAAAGTTGGTGTAGTTCTTTGCCCAACGGCCGCTGCGGTTCCAGTAATTCGTTTGATTTTCATCGGTAGCAGGTGTCGAATACGATACATATCGGAAATTCTTGTAGCCGCTTTCAGTAGCCATGGAAAGTGGAGCAGGGTCCACACCGCCATTGCCAAATGAGCTGCCTGCGTCGTTCACGTGGTTAAGAACCACATCTTGAATTACCTCAATACCGTTGGCGTGCATTACAGCAATCATGCGAAGCAGCTCATCTTTAGTACCGAGGCGGGTGCGGGTATTTCCCTTTTGAAACTTATCGCCCAAATCGTAATGATCGAATGGTGCATAACCCACATAACCGGAACTTCTGTTTTTCGAACTTGGCGGAATCCAAATAGCATCGATTCCCATCGACTTCAATCGCGGGGCGAGCTCGGTCAAATAGTTGGCCCAACGCTCATGGTAGTTGTTGTTGTAATAGTCCCACCAAAAGGCCTGGAGAACGGTTTTTTTGACTGTGGTTTGGGATTGCAGAGATGAGATTCCCATCAATGCCAAAACACAAATTAGTAGAATTCGCTTCATAGCTCGATTTAGATTTGGTGATTGCAAGTTAAGTGTATTGTTTACACTTAGTAATTCAACACGCAAAAAAATTATGAACCCAAGTGCGCAAGGTTGCTCCAGATGATGCGCAAATCGTTTGAGACACGATAGTCCTTTGCGTAAAGCACGTCCATTTTACGCTTGTGGGTTTCGTCTGAGGACGTTGTAGTAGCCAGTATGCCTCTTTTAATTGCCGGAAGCTTGGCCTGCTCGCTTGGACCGGCAGCATAAGCAACCCAAGTATATTTACCCAGCAGCACATTTGCAGCGTTGGGGATGAGTTGAAGCGGGCGTTTTTGAAAGAACAGCATACACGGAGACAACAACAACACCCAGACTGAAATCGCTACATCCAGAATGCGTTTGATTCTTCGGTTCGAAACCAACTGCACCGAGTTCACATCCATCATGCTGCCATCGCCCGTCGACTCGATGCTCCCAGAACCAATGATGTATAAACTTTCAGGAGGTGCAATTTTGAACTCCACACGCTTGTCGCCAACGCTGCTCATGGACGCAATGATATCGGATGAAGACATGTCGCGAGCGCAGTAAATGACCTGGTCGATTTGATGCACCCTTATGACCTCCTCCAAATTCTGGAGCGTCAGCTCATGCTGCTCAACGTGTGTGTTGCCTTCCGGACGAATGTCAATGACGTGCAGCGTTGCGCGCTGAATTTGTTCCAGCATTTGTTTTACGCGATTCACTTCTGAAACACTTCCCACAATTACCACATTGGCATCGGACTTCACGCGCCAACCTGTGGAGCGCTGGAAAATCAAATTCCACAACGTACGATTGATTACAAAAATGCATGCTGCATCGAACATTGCAAGTAAGATAAGTGCGCGCGAGAAACGCAAATTCTCGGGCAACAATGAATAAGCAATGAGAATGACTGCTGTGCCCAGAGCAACAGGCTTCAGCGTGCGCAGCGGCTTCAGGGGCTTGTCGTAACCACCACCTATCCACACAGCAGACATCCAAACAGCGATGTAAGCCAGGAAGGCAGGCATTACTAAAGCAACGTCATACACCTTGTGTTGCGATACTGCATACACATTCTTGATGGCGAGCATGGAAAAATAGAGCAGCGCACCATCGGCCAATGGGAGGCTGACGCGTTTTACAAAACGATTGAGTATGGCCAAGAAGGCACGAATCCAGATGGCTAGTTTGATGATGGCGGAGTAGGTAGCAGCGTGTTGTTGGGAAAAATGCTTCCGTGCGAAAATGGCCATCGCGTTATAAAAAACGAACACATAGTTGAGGCTGCCCTTCTTGGTGCTTTCACCTTTGTAGTGTATGATGCGTGTGCCGGGGTAATAATAGTTCTTCCACCCTCCGAGGATAATTCGCCAGGATAGGTCGACATCCTCGCCGTACATGAAAAACGCTTCATCGAGCAAGCCAACTTTATCGAGGGCCTTTTTTCGCATCAGCATGAACGCGCCCGATAAGATTTCGATTTCATGCACCTCTTCGTTGCTGAGATGACCCAAGTGATATCGGTTAAATCGAGCTGAGCGTGGAAACAATTTCGAGATTCCGAAAATCTTGTAGAAGGATGTTTCGGGCGATGGCAATCCGCGTTTCGATTCAGGAAGGAAAATACCTTTCCCGTCCACCATCTTCACGCCGAGGCCACCGGCATCGGGGTGTGCGTCCATGAATTCAACAACCTTCTTGAAAGTATCTTCTTCGACTACGGTATCCGGATTAAGCAGCAGCACATACTCACCGTTGGCAAGGCGCATTGCCTGGTTGTTGGCCTTCGAGAAACCGACGTTCTCTTTGTTTGCGATGCAGTGCACCCACGAAAAACGCTCTTGCACCATGGCCACAGAGCCATCGACGGAGTTGTTGTCGACCATGAAGACTTCACCATCTACTCCATTCATCGCCTTTTGCACCGACAACAGGCATTGCTCCAGAAAATACCGGACATTGTAATTGACGATGACAACCGTGAGTTTCATGAAGCGGTGGCCAAATTACGAAATAGAGTCGCCGCTATTGCTTCACCAATGGAATCGTTTGCACCCTTCCGCTTGGAGTTGTGGCGCTGAGGAAGTAAACACCCGCAGAATATTCAGCAAGTTCGATTCGATGCTGCGCCCGAAAGTAACCGCTGCCTTGCAACTCATTGCCCATGGCATCGAGCAACGTCCACTTAAATTGTTCCGAACACTGCATCGTAACGAACTCGGATGCGGGTTGAGGAAAACAGCTCAGTTGAAGAGCATCGACAGTCTGTATTCCGGTTGTAAGCAACAACTCAAATTCCTGCACACAGCCTGCTGCGTCCGTTATTTGAACAAGGTATGTACCCATGGGCATTCCCGATATGCTATCTTCTGCCTGCGGTTGTGCCGGCCAGAAGACAGAATAAGGTGGTGTGCCTCCCGAAACAGCAGTCACAGCGATAGTGCCCTGAGCCGTCAATTCATCATAAAAGGTAGTATACTCAATGGCAAGTGGATCGGGCTCCGTCATTTCAATTTGGGCCGCCGTGCTGCAGCCGCCGAAGCTTGTGGCCAGCAGCTGATATGTTCCTGCGGCAACGTTGCCGAATTGGGCATCAACAGGCACTCCATTCCACGAGAAAATATAGGGAGGGTTTGACCCATCCGCCTCAACGCTCATTGAGCCGTCTGATGCACCTGAGCAATTGACGGGTTGAATGACCCAGTTTAACTGAGGAGCAATTTCTACCGCCGACAAAACGGTGTCAGACTCGATGCAACCCTGAAGCGTGATTGCTTGAATTCCGTAACTACCCTCGGCATAAATCTGCAATGAGCTGAAGGTACCATCGCTCCATTGCCAACCGTACAGAGGAACATCTGGAATTAGTTCTATCGATTCACCGCTGCAAAACGCAACTGTTTCAACGTTCAACACTTCCGTCTCCGACAAGCAACCGAGCGAACCATATCGTGCAATAAAAGGCAGCGTCTTTCCATCGATATACATATTGTTGGTTATCTCATTCTGTATTCCGAAATAGACAGGGGTACCTATTGCACCTGACATATCGCCACCGAAATAAAGCTGTCCGGCACTATTCACGCAGCCGCCGAGCACAGACTGCCAACCATCACCTGAAACACGGTTCACCTCTTCAAACACATCCGTACTTGGATTGAAGGCGCAAATAAACCCATCGCGATCATCGACCGTGCCTGCATTCAAAGCCCCAAAAGAAAAATAAGTAATGTGTCGCTGCATGCCTCCGAACCAGATTCGATTATCCGGCGCATGAAAAACCGTATAGACATCCGATTTACGTATGCCTTTGGCCAGCCAGAAACGATCTTCTGTGCCATCGGGCAAAAGGCGAATGAACACCATTCCCCAATCGCCAGGAACAATGGTGTAGGGCTGGCCGCCAAAAGAAGACGACATCGTTGTCGAGATAACACTATACACCCGACCTTGATTATCGACTGCGATGTCTTTTAGAAAGTCATTTCCATCGGAAAGACCCACCCATCCCCACTGCGGGTTTCCTTCACTGTCCCATTTCAAAATGACCGTGTTGTTGAAGGCCGGCCCTGTGACCTCTTGCCCTGCGAAATTCAACCCACCGCTTCGAGGAATGGCTAAATGTATGGAGCCATCGGGGCCAAGAGCCAGGCACGATTGAGAATAAGCAGTGCTTGTATAATCGGTTGCTCCTGCACTTCGTATCCAAAGAGGTGTGCCATCGTTTGAAAACTTAGCAATGAACTCTTGCATAAAAACATTGGGCAAATCGCTGATTAGCTCCATACCCGCAATGAGGGATGTGTTGTTGGCCGCGCCCGATACTACTATATCGCCCTGCTGTGTTACCACTACATCGGTCGCTTCTTCGTCCCAGATATTCGAGGCCGTTTGTATCCACCCAAACGTGCCATCCGCATTTATACGCATTATGAAAATATCGCGTCCGGTGCTTCCGACGATTGACGTGTTGAAGTAAAAGAGTTCAGCGGTAAAGTGCCCCACCACGAATACGTTTCCGGCCGAGTCGCAAGCCATTGCATTGATTTGATCGGAATACAAGCCTCCGAAAGCCTCCGCCCATATCACGTTACCCAGCGAGTCATACTTCACCACACACACATCTTCGATTGGGTTGGTTTGAAACGAGTAAGACTCTATCTGAAGAAGGTTATTGAATTGCACCGCAGCGAACACATTGCCATCGTTGTCGCAGGCCATGGCATTGAAATTATCAGCGCTGTTCGTCAACAGATCGCGTTGCCACTGCCAACCTTGAGCAAATACCTGTTGCAATGAAGCAATACAAACGAATGCAATGAGTAGTGCGTGTTTCATGAATCCTATCTTTTGAGTGAAACTTCATACGGTGTGCGGAGTGTAATGCTGCGCCCCAACGTCACTTCGTCGGTGTATTCCAACTCACCTCCAACGGCAACACCTCGTGCAATGGAAGACACCTTCACTTGATGCGGACTGAGTTTTCGGAATAAATAGAAAGCAGTTGTTTCGCCTTCCATGGTAGCATTGAGCGCCAGAATTACCTCAGCAATTTCTCCTGACGCCACCCTTTCCACCAAAGGTTCGATGAAAAGGTCGGCCGGACCCACGCCGTCCATGGGCGATATGATACCTCCCAGCACATGGTACTTCCCTTGAAACTGACCCGTTGACTCAATGGCCATCACGTCGCGGATATCACCCACCACGCAGACCGTTTTAGAATCACGAAACGGCGAAGAGCAAATAGTGCACAGCTCAGTATCCGACAGATTGTTGCACTGCTTGCACCAGCGCGTATGTGCGTGAAGCTCGGTGAGCGAATTTGCAAAACGCTCCACTTCCTCGGGCTTTCGCTTCAACAAGGAAAGTACAAGACGCAGCGCAGTCTTGCGACCAATGCCAGGCAAAGAGCTCACCTGATCGACAGCGTTTTCAATATAGCGCGAGGGGATATTCACACTGCGAAAATAGGCCATTGATTGTTCAAGTTTCACCCATCCCTGTTGTTAAGAAAATGTCGATGCCTACCCTTTCAAGTGAGGGCATCGCATGGATATTCGTTGCATGTCACCCATGATTATTCTTAGCGTGCTGCTTGTCTACTTCGCAGTGCTGTTTGTCATCTCGCTTCGCACTTCGCGCAATGCGAGCAACCAGAGTTTTTTTCAAGCCAACAAATCGGCGCCGTGGTTTTTGGTGGCGTTTGGCATGGTAGGCACCTCGCTTTCGGGTGTCACGTTCGTGTCGGTGCCGGGCACGGTGGGTGCCTCACACTTTCACTACTTCCAGGTGGTGATTGGTTACTTCATCGGCTACTTCGCGGTGGCGTTTATTCTGTTGCCGCTCTATTACAAGCACAACCTTACTTCCATCTACACCTATTTGCAGCATCGCTTCGGCATGCGGGCCTATAAAACAGGTGCTGTGTTGTTCATCGTATCGCGCACGCTCGGTGCCACGCTGAGGCTCTACCTCGTCATCAATGTGCTGCAATTGTTTGTGCTCGACGCTATGGGAATACCATTTGCCGTCACAGCGCTTGCCATCCTCCTCATGATCTTGCTATACACCTACAAAGGCGGAGTGAAAACGATTGTGTGGACCGACACACTGCAAACGTTTTTCATGTTGCTCGCACTGGTGGTTTGCGTGGGCTACATTCTGCACGACATGAACCTGGGCATCGGTGAAGCGATGCGACAACTGAGTGATGCCGGCTATACCACGCTGTTCAACTTCGACGTGAATGACAAGCGTTTTTTTCTGAAACAAATTATCGGCGGTGCGTTTATTACTATTAGTATGACCGGGCTCGATCAGGAAATGATGCAGAAAAACATCAGTGTAAAGAATCTAGGCGATTCGCAGAAAAACATGATGACGTTTAGTTCCATCATGGTGTTGGTCAACTTCATCTTTTTGTTTCTTGGAGGCATGTTGTATTTGTATGCCGCATCGAAAGGACTCGATGTAAAAGGCGACGACCTCTTCCCTACCCTGGCCATGCAGCACTTGCCGGGAATTGTAAGTCTTATTTTTATTGTCGGGTTGATCAGCGCATTGTTCCCTTCTGCCGACGGAGCGATAACCGCGCTCACGGCATCGTTCTGCATCGATGTGCTCGGTATGAACCGCGATGAAACGAAAACCGAAGAGCAACGAAGTGTGATACGCAAGAAAGTACACCTCGCATTTGCCGGTTTGTTTTTGTTGCTTGTGATGTATTTCAAAATTCAGAACAACAAAGAGATTGTGACCATTCTGCTCGACATAGCGGGGTACACCTACGGTCCACTGCTCGGACTGTTTGCATTCGGCATTTTCACGAAGCACGCCATCAACGATCGTCTTTCAACGGCAGTATGTCTCATCGTGCCCACCATCGCATTCATCATCGACAAGACGAGTGTGCATTGGCTGGGTGGATATAAGTTCGGGTTTGAGATGCTGGCGATAAATGGGTTGTTGACGTTTGCGGGGTTGTGGGTGATAAGGGTGAGGGGTGAAAGGGTGAAATAGTGAAAGGGTGAAAGGGTGAAAGAGAACAGCCCCTCGGCTTCGCCGGGGACCGGGCGGATAGGGAGATTAGCGGTGCTGGGCGGTTGGTGAGCCTGTCGAACTAACCGCCGAGGCCGAACGTGCGCGGTGGACGAGCGGTCGTTCGACAGGCTCACCAACCGCCGAGGCCTTTTCTTTTGCGTATGATAGCCGGTCCCCGAGCGCAGCCGAGGAGGATCGATGGCAGCTGACGTGCTGCGGCGTGGCCACAGACATTGTGTACCACGAACTGAGCGGTGGGTTTCGGAGTGGACACGCAGCAGCGCGTCCTTACGCAGAGAGGAGGTTGTGCCTTGCTGTTCTACAACATCTCCCCCAACTCCAACCAACGTATGCTCTTCGCATCGAGTTCCTGGACCACCTTCCCTAGCTTGTCAGTCACTTTCATCAGCGCATCGTGATCGGTGCCTGCGTCGGTGAGTTGCTGTTCGAGCTCGGCCTTTTCTTTTTCGAGTTGCGGGATTTCCTTTTCGAGCTGATCGTATTCGAACTTGTCCTTGAATGAGATCTTTGATTTCGCTGCGTCTGATTTTTTCTCGGCCTTTACTTCAGCCTGCTGCTCTTTCCGCACTCCCGCTCGACGCAGCGCCTCCTGTTCTTCCCAGCGGCGGTAGGTGTCGTAATTACCGAGAATATCTTTCACATCGCCTTCGCCATTGAGAACGAAGATGTGGTCGACGAGCTTATCGAGGAAGTAACGGTCGTGGCTTACAATGACCATGCAACCGGGGTAATACAACAGGTATTCTTCCAGCGCTGCCAGCGTAAACACATCGAGATCGTTGGTGGGCTCATCGAGAATGAGGAAGTTAGGGTTCTTCATGAGCACGAGTAACAACTGCAATCGCTTGCGTTCGCCTCCGCTCAACTTCTCGACATACGTGCTGTGCTGGTTGCGCGGAAACATGAAGCGCTCGAGCATTTGCGAAGCCGTGATGGTCTTGCCCTTGGTGAGCGGAATAAAGTCAGCCACTTCGCGCACGCACTCGAGCAAGCGTTGGCCATCCTTCAGCGGCATGCCTTGCTGGTTGTAGTAACCAAATACAACGGTTTCGCCCACGACTACTTTGCCCCCATCGGGTTCGAGTTGCTTGGTGAGCATGTTGAGGAAAGTAGTCTTGCCCGTTCCGTTGCGGCCCACGATGCCTATCTTCTCTTTGTTCTTGAATACGTAATCGAAACCACCGAGCACCTGGGTATTGCCAAACGATTTCTTCACCTTGCGTGCACTCGGCATGCGTCGCGCCCATTCGAGCTCCTTCTTAAAGAGCTGCTCGGCCTTGTCGCGCACTACGCTTTCGAGTTGTTCGCGCTCGGACTTCT
>CALQJP020000068.1 GCA_943330925.2 Chryseobacterium gleum | reverse complement strand
TGTCCGCTGGTCACAACATGAATGAAGTGAACGGGCTTGCTGATGCGCGCGTTTTTCTCAACGAGCACATTCACCACATCGGTGCAAGCGGCATCTGCGTAGGCTTGAAAGAAATGATTGTATGTAGCACGTTGATTAGCGAGTGTCGCTTCGTGCGATGCATGAATGCCTTGTTCTGCCGGCAACGTAGATTGTGCCGCGTTGTAACGGCCATTCACAAAAACAACGGTGTATGCATCCAATCCGGGAATGAGATACGGCTGCACATCGCACGATTCAACCGCATCACTTTTCACCCACGTCTCATTTGTGATTCGTGCCACGCGGGTGTACTTCCAGTCTTCATCGCGCGTCGTTGGAAAATCGAATCGTTCGATTGCCGCCGCAGCCTTCCCATTCGTGAATTCGTGGCTCACTAGCGTGCGCATCCATTTTTCCTTAGCAGGACTCACAGTAGTTGTCTCCATGGCTTATACGTTGGCTTCTGATTCTTCTTTGATCCAGTCATACCCGCGCTCTTCAAGTTCGAGGGCGAGTTCTTTCGTGCCGCTTTTCACGATGCGCCCTTTGTAGAGCACGTGCACAAAGTCGGGCACGATGTAGTCGAGCAGGCGCTGGTAGTGCGTAATCACGATGAATGAACGCTCGGGTGAACGCAGTGCATTCACACCGTTCGCAACAATGCGCAATGCATCGATGTCCAGTCCGCTATCGGTTTCGTCGAGAATAGCAAGCGTAGGTTCGAGCATCGCCATCTGGAATATCTCGTTGCGCTTTTTTTCGCCACCGCTGAAGCCTTCGTTCACTGCGCGATTAGCAAGGTGGTCTTGCAATTCAACGAGCGCAGCTTTCTCTTTCACGAGCTTCAAAAAGTCTTTCGCTGCGAGTGGCTCCAACCCTTTGTGCTTGCGCATTTCGCCCACGGCTGCTTTCAGGAAGTTCATGTTGCTCACCCCGGGAATTTCCACGGGATATTGAAACGCAAGGAACAGTCCTTCACGCGCGCGCACTTCGGCGGGCATGTCGAGCAGGTCTTTGCCGTTGAAGGTGACACTGCCTCCTGTTACTTCGTAGTCTTCACGTCCCGCGAGAACCGATGCGAGCGTGCTCTTGCCCGAGCCGTTCGGCCCCATGATGGCGTGCACTTCACCGGGCTTCACGTCGAGCGTGAGTCCGCGGAGGATTTCTTTTTCTTCTATTTGGGCCTTCAGGCCTTCTATGTGTATCAATGATGTTGACATATCCTTATCTCTTCTGTCTTTTGTGTCTCTCTGTTGTCGTTGTACGGGCTGCTGCGCCTCCTTACCATGCTTTTCGCAGGTGTCTTTTGCGTCACTCTGGGTCTGTGGACGCGCAGCAGCGCGTCCCTACGTCGCGTCCCTAACCCACACTCCCCTCCAGCGATATCGCCAACAGCTTCTGCGCTTCCACCGCAAACTCCATCGGCAGTTTGTTCAGCACTTCTTTCGCGTAGCCGTTCACAATCATCGAGATGGCTTGTTCTGTATCCAATCCACGTTGCTGGCAGTAGAAGATCTGGTCTTCACCAATCTTCGAGGTCGTTGCTTCGTGTTCCACCTTCGCACTGTTGTTCTTCACTTCGATGTAAGGGAACGTATGCGCTCCGCAACGGTCGCTCATCAATAGTGAGTCGCATTGCGAGAAGTTGCGCGCGTTCGCTGCGTTCTTGTTTATCTGCACCAAGCCGCGGTAACTGTTCTGGCTGTGTCCCGCGCTGATGCCCTTCGAAATAATCGTGCTTTTCGTGTTGCGACCAAGGTGAATCATCTTCGTTCCTGTGTCGGCTTGCTGGTAGTTGTTGGTCACAGCTACCGAGTAAAATTCGCCGACGCTGTTGTCGCCTTTCAATACACACGATGGATATTTCCATGTCACAGCGCTTCCGGTTTCAACCTGTGTCCAGCTGATTTTCGAATTCACGCCTTCACACATGCCGCGCTTCGTTACGAAATTGAACACGCCGCCTTTGCCTTCTTTGTCGCCCGGGTACCAGTTCTGCACGGTGCTGTATTTAATCTCGGCATTGTCCATCGCAATGAGTTCTACCACTGCTGCGTGCAGTTGGTTTTCATCGCGCTGAGGTGCTGTGCATCCTTCGAGGTAGCTCACGTAGCTTTCGCTGTCTGCGATTACCAGCGTGCGTTCGAATTGGCCCGTGCCTCCTTCGTTGATGCGGAAGTAGGTGGATAGTTCCATCGGGCAGCGCACGCCTTTCGGGATGTAGCAAAATGAACCGTCGGTGAAGACGGCAGAGTTGAGCGCTGCGTAAAAATTATCGGTACGCGGCACAACACTGCCGATGTATTTGCGAACGAGATCCGGATGTTCTTTGATGGCTTCGCTCATCGAGCAGAAGATGATGCCGAGCTCACCGAGTTTCTCTTTGAATGAAGTTGCAACGGAAACAGAGTCCATCACAAAGTCAACCGCTACACCGCTCAATCGCTTTTGCTCTTCGAGTGAAATACCCAGGCGATCCATCGTCTTGCGCATCTCCGGGTCGAGCTCATCCAATGAGTTGAGCTGCTTCTTTTGCTTGGGTGCTGCATAGTAAGAAATGGCCTGAAAATCGGGCTTGGTGTAATGCACATGTGCCCACTCAGGCTCCGTCATTTTCTGCCAGATGGCAAAGGCTTCCAGGCGCCATTGCAACAGCCACTCGGGCTCTTCTTTTTTCTTTGAAATCAGTCGAATGATATCTTCATTCAAACCTGCCGGAGCTTTGTCCGACTCAATATTTGTAGTAAAGCCGAACTCATATTCCTTCGACGTTACACTGTCCAACAACTCATCTCCTTCGTAGGCCATAATCTTGGTTGTTGATGTTGTTTAAATGGAAAAACTTTCGCCACAGCCACACGTGCGACTGGCGTTGGGATTCTTGAACACAAATCCTTTCCCGTTCAATCCTCCCGTGTATTCGAGTTCGGTTCCCACGAGATATAAGAAGCTCTTGCGGTCTACCACCACTTTTACTCCGTTATCTTCAAATACCTGGTCGCCTTCTTTCATCTCGGAGTCGAACGTCAATTGATACATCAGTCCGCTGCATCCGCCACCTTCTACGCCCACGCGCACGAAGGCTCCTTCCGGATGGTTTTCCGATTGAAGCAAGTGTGCTACTTGCTGTTTGGCGCTTTCTGCTACTTTGATCATCGTTTTTTGTTTTAATAACCGTCTGTAAGCCTTAACAGTTCACTTATTCTCAAACTATTTAGATTATTTCTAAATAAAATTTCAGGGATGCAAAAATACCTTATTGAAGGTATTCAAACCAAATCTTTCTGAGGCTGCCAAAAGGTTATTGGAATAATATGCTTCTCGCTTCTGCTCAGAGTTATAGGAAAATCGGATGTACGGGAGCCAGCCTTTCGATTCGGCCGGCATAAGTATGCCACATTGGAATGAAGCCGAAGCGGAGGGCGCCAAAATCTTTGGCCCGTCGAACAAGCCCTGTCCGACCTAAACTTTAAAAACTGCACACATGAGAAAACGAAAAATCTTTCTTCCCGGTCTTGCGGCCGTTATCATTTTACTGGTTTGCATATTCACCATTCATGCTTGCCGAAGGCGAGAGGAGTGGTCGTGCAATGAATCACAACTTCTTGCAATACGTGTGGTGGAGCAAGCAACCGGTCGCCCCGTGGCCGGCGCCAGGGTGTATTTGGTAAGTAAGCCGAATGGAAGCGTGCCCGAATCGGCCTACAACCTCACCACCGATCAATACGGTCGAGTGGAGTGGGACTGTTCATGGGCCATAACGCATGTTTGCGCTGAAGCCGGCGATGCGTATTGGGATGAATGCGGCTCGGGCTACTCCATTCAGGACGATTTTTTGTCCGACGACTATTATGAACTGCGGCCAAAAGCATGGGTGCGCATAAACCTCGTTGACACCATGCCTTACAATCCGCAAATACAAGTTGCGGCCTTCACCGATTTCGACGATTCGTTTGAAGCCGAAGGCCTGGTGCCTCAAGGCTATTACGACATTCTGGGAGTTGTGGGTGGCGTAAACTCCATGCTGAAAATCCGAATGTTCGATGCGGATGGTGATTACATATCGGCTGACGTCGTCGAAATACATGCAGCCGCGGGTGATACCGCGGAATGCACCTACTTCTATTGATTCATCTTCAGGGAAAGCTCTTCTAACTTAAAAATCTCTTACCATGAATTTCTTAACTCTCGTTGAGCGAAAGCTCATACTGGCAATGCTTTGCCTAATTATGAATGTTGCAAATGCACAGCTGCGTGATCCATTCACACATCTCAACCTGTCATCCAATACAACGGGATTTTTTATTCCGCAATCGTTCAACACGGTGCGGATGCCCGATGCCCATTCCGATACAACCGCTATCGATGCCTCGCAGTGTGCTGCACTGTTCATGTCGATGGGCCGCGCAAGTTTGGACTCCACCCATGTTCTGACCGATTTCTCGGGCTTCCGCGAGCGTAAAGACAGTGTAGCACACAGCGCAGGCTGTTATTCCCTTGCGTTGATGGATTTGCGATACGATGATTTCCGGTCAACTGCATTGAGCGACGGCTCGATGTATCGCGAGGACGGCCACTTTTATCATGCACCTGGCTGCTCGCAATCGCCCTGTTTGGAGAAGGAGTCTTTCGTGCTGTGGGTCGATGCACCGCATATCCAATCGCGGGTATATCGATTTGTTCTCAATGAGGGGTGCGTCCTTTCGAACTACGACACACCGGCCGATTCCATTCTGATTGATTTCGATGATGGAATGGGTTGGCGCACTTTAGCGGTCGGCGTGGTGCATGAAGTCGACTACGGCTATGGTAATCGAAATCGTACGGTTCGTTGCAGACTGTTTCGTCAGGGTCGTTTGGTAAAGCATGCCGGATGTATTTTGAAGGATAACGACGAGTATGACGTTTGCGATGAACCGTCTATGCTCTTTCCTGGATCTCCTCCGTGGCCATCCTCTTCCGACAACCCGTGGGATGTAGAAATTTCATCAGATGGCGAATGGGTGAGGGGTCGAGCCTATACCTTGCTAAGTGGAGATGGCGTGTTTGATAAGCCTTTTGTTTTTGTTGAAGGTATCGACTTTGGATTGGATCGCGACGGACATCCGATACACGAGTGGTACCGTCACGGCACGTTTGGTTGGTGCGAATTTGCAAGTGGTTTTCAAGACCCGGATGTAAACGATGACATTGTCTATGGCTACGACGACTTGCGCCTGATGCCTCAGCTGTTGGAAGCCATTCGAGCCGAAGGATATGATGTTGTGTTGGTTGATTTTTATGACGGAGCCGATTGGTTGCAGGACAATTCGCTGTTGGTGCAGCATGTAATCCGCCTGTGCAATGAATACAAAGTAGGCAATGAGCCGCTTGTAATTGCCGGTGCAAGCATGGGAGGCGTCCTCACCCGACATGCGTTGCGGTCGATGGAGTTGAATGGTGAAGAACATTGCACTCGGTTATGGATTTCGATGGATGCGCCGCATGAAGGCGCGCACATACCATTGGCTTTGCAACATGCTATTCGATTTAGTGAGGAGAACGGACAAGAGCAGGCACAACTTTTCAAGCAGCGTTATTTACTTCGACCTGCTGCGCGTCAGATGCTCGATGCTCAGGTGTTCAATGATTCGTATGAATTCGATGAATGGTATAACGGCCTTCGAGCAATGGGATATCCGCAAGAATGCAGATCAATTGCATTTTCCAACGGAGTCTCAAATGGAACGGGGTTAGCGTATAGCAACGACGAATTGATGAACTGGGAATGTGACTTTTGGGGTTTAACCCATTCCAAGATGCTGTTGTTGCCCGAGTCAGGCGATCCATACAACAGTCAAAGTTTACCGAGCTTTCCGCTTATGGCGCATTTCCGTTTGCCACCTCCTCTTGGGGAGAGCATCGGCGGTGGATTCAGTTATTCTTTAGGGGGGCTACTAATCGAGCTATTTGATGCAATTGATATCCAGGAAGAGTTCGTCTATACTTACGCTGGAACGGTCAATCGCGATTATGCGCCCGGTGGAAAACGCAACACGGTGCAAACATTTGCGCTGGCGCTCAATGCAGCGCTGAGTGAGTTGGAGAGTGCCATGAACGATGCAGATATCTGTGATGAAATATCTCCCCTTCATTATAATCCGGATCACGCTTTTGTTTTGTCGGGAAGCGCTGTGGGCTTGCAACTGGAAGACCCCTACAGCAACGTGAGCGATTATCTCTGGCAGCATCCGGAAGAGAATTATTTCGACGAGGTTTGGTTTGCACAAAATCAAAATGAAAATCACACCGAGCTCACGCAGCAAAAACTGGATGAGGTGTTGGATGAGGTTCTTACGCCCAATGCCTCAGCCCTTGGGGCCGTGTTGACGGGTTCGAGCGCCAACCATGGGGTTTTCAATTTTGGTCGTCCTGAATATCCCTATCTGCGAAGTGTGCATGTGCACCAGCAAGGTCGTTTGCACATCAATGCAATGATGGACACGCATTATGATGGTGTAAGCGATTATCTGAGCACTCAATTTCATTATGAAGTAAATACAATGCCTTGTTCGCAGGCCCATGTTCTTGTTAGTCACAATGGCTTGCTATCCATCGGTGATGCCACAGAGGAATATCGTACAGGGAAGCTCACCATTGGCCGCGATTGCAGATTGACAATCGGCAATGGAGGTGTATTGAAAGTGTTTCCAGGCAGCACGCTGGTTGTTGAGGAAGGCGGAGTATTGGAGGTACTGCCCGGAGGCAGCCTGCAAGCTATTTCCGGTAGCATTGAAATCCGGGAAGGAGGGGTTTTCCGTTTTGCAGGTGTTCAAGGCACACACACGTATCACACGCTTGTATTATCGGGAAACGACGCGCGATTGATTCTTTCGGGTGGCGAACTGCGCATCGAAACTCAAACAACGGTTATGACCGATATAAATGTGGAGGCAACCGGTAGTTTAGAAGTCTCAGATGGCACGGAGAGCCTGCTCAGTATGGGGATGCATGCAGAGTTGATTTTGCGTGGTCATGGCATCGACGATTTGATAGTGCGCATCAACAACGGGGCGAGCTTGCGCAACGGTTCCGGCACACATGGTACGCTCGCTTTTATGAATGGGCTGGTCGATCTCACATATTACGGAACCATTCAAATGGAGTCCGAAATGCGTGGGTCGAAGGTCCATTTTTATGCAAGCGATTTATGGGAGGCAGAAGGAAGCGAAGTTTGGAAGTGGAATGGGGCTCCGGTTTTTGAGGGCTGTCTATTCGAGCACGTCGATTTGCGGACGTATAGCTGTAAATTGATGATGAACGAATGCGACTTTATCGGTCCCAACGCAGGTCTTGAAGCATTGGAAGGTGTTTACTCATTGATGTCGTGTAGATTCGATAAAGCTCGTTGTATTAGCAACGAACTTTGGGCGTTATCTGTTATTTCCGATTGCCTTTTTACCAATGACGCAGTGCTGTTCGATTGGAGTAATCAGGAGTTGCGAATTCAGCGTTCAGTATTTAGCAACGGTTCCATGTCTGCTATTGAGAAAACCGAAGGCGCACTGTCACTTAAGTGCTGCGATTTCTCTTCTTCGGGGACTGTTATCATCCAGCAAGCCAGTCTAGATATGAGCTCGTTGTTGTTGGGAGGTACCAACACCTTTCGCAATGTGAGCGATTGCATTCAACTGATAGAAGCATCCGGTTTGTTTCTGGAGGAAGGCGGAAATGATTTTTCAGGATGTTCGCATACCATCTTCGAGGGTACGTATGATACAACATGCGTCCAGAATAGCTGCCAGTTTCAGTTGAGCGCAAACCACAATCATTGGGGCTTTGGCAGCAATAGTCTATCAAACGCGCTAGGGTTGGTTTTGCCTTCTTCCACGATGATACGTGTGTACGCTTCCGGAACAGCTGTTTGTTCAGGATTCGAAAGTGGAAACACTTGCGACTTGCAATTGACCGATGCAGATCCAATCGCTCCGGTGGAGTGCTTGCAAGCGGGAAAGCAATTGATATCCCAGCCTCAGGAAGTGCAATCGCATTGGCACGATGTATTGAATGGTTTGCAACCTGCAACGGAAAGCTGCACCATTCGTTGGTTTGATGGCGCGGGCCGATTGGTCATGCAAACACAGCTAGCCGAAGGTGATTTCTTGAGTAGCGACGATTACAATACAGCGAGTGGATTTTACCTCTTGGAAATGATCAGTGCAAACGATCGATATACACTACGCAGAGTTATTGAATAAAAGAATTGGTTGGTTAGGTTGATTGGGCGGAGGCGAGCGTTTGCACGTTTGCTTCCGCTTTTTCAATGAGAGATAACTGTCCCGAAGTATTTCGAAATTTCAGCTCTTGCTCGATCAAGCATGATTTTTTCCTGCAGAAGCGCGTCGTATTTTTCATCATCACCAACCGATTGCTCCAACTCTTTTTGAAGGTCGATGATGATGCGTTGAATCCGTTTCAACTTAAGTCTGAATACGCAGTCCTGTGCTGCTTTTCGAAGATGCATGTCTTCCGTTTCCGGATAAATGAAGTGACGCTGCCAGTTGTCGCTGAGGCTATATGGGCTGATGAGTATAGCCGAAGACTCACCGGAAATATCTTGATTGCTGTGTTGCGTGAAATTGGTGGGTTGCGGAAATTGTTCCTTTCCAATCAGATCCACGTATTCGCTATAAATGTTCGCATAAACCGGCGATTCCAGTATGATTTCATCCGACTCAAGGTTGCTGATAATGTATTCCGCAACGGAAACCTGATGTGTTTCATCGTGACCATCTTCATTTACAATCGAAATGTCGATTGGCTTTTCGCCATAATGAAGAAGGATCCGAATCAAGTCTTTTTCCTGGTGAAGAATTGTAAATTCTTCAACGGTGTTGTCGGGTATACCGTCTGCTGGCATTTCATCGAGCAGGGGTATTTCCGCAGGGGCATCCGATTTTTTCTCTTTTTTGAAATTGACAAGAATGACCTTGTTCAACTCTTGCAGCAAAATCTGCTCGTTCATGTTGAGCAGGCGGCTGCACTCTTGCACATACACGGTGCGCGATATACCATCGGGAATGAGCGCAATGCTTTCTACGATGCCTCGTATGAGCGCTGCTCGTTTAACCGGGTCGTTGCCCGCGTCTTCCAGCAGCAACGAAGTCTTGAACGAAATGAAATCGCGCGCATGCGTTGA
>CALQJP020000067.1 GCA_943330925.2 Chryseobacterium gleum | reverse complement strand
CCCGGTTTCACCATAGGACCGTTGCCTTCTTCCTCTGCATCTTTTTTAGGTTCTTCTTTCGACGGGAATTGAACTCCTTTCGTTTCGAAATTCCAATACACTACGTTCAAACCCGTGTCGGGCTCATGCTTGAGCGTGCGAATGGTGTCGCATAGTGCAGATAGAATATGGATCGTCACTTTTTCATCTTTTCCTTTCTTGTCTTTTTTCTTTTCATCTGAACCTTCGGACTTGACATCCTTGTCTTTCTTAGAATCTGCTTTTTTCTTTTCGTCTTTCTTATCGGTTACGGTCGTCTCCTTTTTCTCAGGCGTATACCAAAAACTCAATGCTGCGCGCGTGCTTTTATTCTCTCCGGCAAAGTAGGAGTCTGCCGGGAAACGCTCTCCGGCAGGCTGTTTCCAAGCGCTTATGAATGCCTCTGGCGATGTTAACGCGAAGATGCTTTTCTCGAATTGAGCTGCCCCATCGCGCGCATACTTCCGCAGCGGTTCAATATTGTCGAGCACATAGATTGCTCTGCCGAAGGTGCCAATGATGAGGTCGCTTTCACGAGGATGAATCTTTAAATCTTGTGTTGCGACATTCGGATAATCGTAGGTCCAATGCATCCATTGCGTGCCTTTATCGAATGAGACATAGAGGCCGTGCTCCGTTCCCAGGAATACGAGTTTGGGCTCGCGCGTGTCTTGCACTACACTCAAACAATGTCCGCCAACCTGCGTTGTGTTTACTTTGTTTGACCAAGTCTTACCATAGTCTGTTGTGTAAAACAGATAGGGTTTTTCGTCGCCTTGGCGGTAGTTGTTCACCACAACCCAAGCTTCGCCTGCCGCTGCCCCCAGCGTAATTTGAGGCACCCAAGCGGCTTTCGGGAAGTCTTTGATGGAGGGAGAAAGATTGGTCCAGGTTTTCCCTCCGTCGCGCGTGAGTTGCACATTGCCGTCGTCGGTGCCTACCCACAACTCACCTCGGTTGAACGGACTTGCCGTGATGCACAGAATCGTGCAATGGTTTTCTGCATTCGTGACGTCGGGGGTAATACCACCGGTGATGTGTTGATCTTTCAGTTTCAATGAATCGTTTGTCGACAGATCCGGAGAAATGATTTCCCAACTCAAGCCGTGGTCTTTCGAGTAGTGCACATATTGTGACCCGAAGTAGAGCGCTTCATTGTTGAATGGGTCTTTGCCGATTGCAGCATTCCAGTTGAACCGAAGTTTTTTTCCTTCCGGATGAACAGGCTTAATGTTTACCGAATTACCCGTTTGCGTGTCGATGTGGCTCACCTCTCCTCCTTGCGACATGGCATATGCATAGCGAGCATTGCCTGGTTTGGGGAGCACATCGAAACCATCACCAAACAGCAATTCTTGCCAATCGGCCGATCGAATGCCACCTCCGTGAAAGACATAGCCGGGCCCTTTCCAGGAGCCGTTGTCTTGCATGCCACCGTAAATATTGTAGGGTATTTCCATGTCGACATCCACGTGGTAGAATTGGCCCAGTGGTAGGTTATTGATGAAGGTCCAGTTCTTTCCTCCGTCGCGGCTTATGTTCATTCCGCCGTCGTTGCCTTCAATCATGAATCGCGCGTCCTTCGGGCTCCACCAAAACGCATGATGGTCGGGGTGCACGCCATAGTAAGGCAAAAGCGTAGTCCAGTTTTTACCACCATCGATGCTCTCACTCACGGTGCTGTGCAAATAGATGAGGCGGTTTTCATTGGTGGGGTCTACATACAACTCGTGATAATAAAAAGGTCGATCACCCACTCCTTTCTCTGTTACCAATTGCCAGTTCGACCCGCCGTCGTTGGAGCGGTAAAGTCCTGTTTTCGCGCATTCAATAAGCGCATAAACAACCTTGCTGTTGCTAGGTGCAAATGCCAGTCCTATGCGGCCTAACTCACCTTCAGGCAACCCGTTTTTATCCGTGAGTTTGGTCCAGGTGATACCGCCGTCAACCGTAAGGTGCAATCCGCTTCCCTTGCCACCGGATGTGAAGTGATAAGGCTTGCGCTGATAGTGGTACATACCGGCCAATAGACGATTAGAGTTGTTGGGATCCATTACCAGATCGGCACAACCTACCGTGTCGTTCACGAAAAGGATGTTCTGCCACGTCTTACCACCATCGCTCGTCTTATACACTCCGCGATCTTTGGAGGGTTGCCATGCATTGCCATGTGCGCCGGCATATACTACCTGCGAATTGCGTGGGTCGACTGCTACTCGGTGAATAGTGTGTGTGTGTTCGAGCCCCATGCGCTGCCAGTTTTTTCCGGCATCAAGACTTTTATAGATACCTGCGCCATTGGTTTGTGAGTTGCGCGGATTTCCTTCACCTGTTCCCACCCATAGAACATCGTGATTGGAAGGGTCAATTTCAACCGATCCTATACCGAGTACTTCTTGCTCATCGAAAATGGGAGACCAGGTCATGCCGGCGCTTTCACTTTTCCAAAGTCCACCGCTGGCGGTGCCCACATAGATGATGTTGTCATTTAATGGGTCGACATCAATGGCAGTAACACGACCACTCATCACGGCCGGGCCAACACTCCTCATGTTCATGTTCTTAAATCCTTCAGGTACTTCTGGTAAACTCGAAGCGTGCTGTGCACTGGATAGGTTGCTGATGCATACAACCAGCAGAATGCTGGCGAGGGCAGATAAGTGGCGCATGTTTTTTACAATTGGTTCAAATGTAATTGCTGCATGGCTGCACTTCGTGGTGGTTCATTGCACTTTTTCGATTTTCTTTGTTCGCACAATGTCTCAGCAACGCCCTACAACCGACTTAAGTAAGTTCAACAATGCATGGTACCGGCCGGGCAGTCGTCTGAGCCGCGCACTGTGGTATGTGGTGCATGAACTTTTCATTTGCACAGGACATCCCTTCGGCACGCTGCGCATCCTGTTTCTGCGGTTGTTTGGAGCAGAGATAGGGAGGGGTGTTGTCGTTAAACCGAGGGTGCGTGTTAAGTATCCGTGGAAGCTGAAAGTTGGAGCCAATTCATGGATTGGTGAAGATGTTTGGATTGATAATCTGGGAATGACCACCATCGGTGCCAACTGCTGCTTGTCGCAGGGAGCAATGCTTTTGTGCGGAAACCACGACTACAAGCGCTCCACCTTCGACCTGATGGTAGGCGATATTACGCTGGAAGACGGTGTTTGGATTGGAGCGAAGTCAGTTGTTTGTCCAGGTGTAATCTGCAAGAATCACAGTGTATTGGCTGTCGGCAGTGTGGCAAGTGCCCACTTGGAGGCTTATTCAATCTATCGAGGTAATCCTGCTGTAAAGGTCAAAGAAAGGTTGATGCAATCATGAAAGTCTCCATCATTACTATAACGTACAACAGTGCCGAAACGATTGAAGACACAATCCGTTCGGTGCTGTCGCAGGACTATAAGGATATTGAGTACATCATCGTGGATGGGGCATCAAAAGACAGCACCCTCGAAATCATTGACCGCTATAAATCTTCCATATCAAAATTCGTTTCCGAGCGCGACAAAGGAATCTACGACGCGATGAATAAAGGTGTTGCAATGGCAACAGGTGATGTGATTGGTATTTTGAACAGCGACGATTTCTACGCCGATGGGCGCGTCATTAGCGACATTATGAAAACCATTCAGCAATCAAACAGCGACGGTTGTTACGCCGATTTGGTTTATGTCGATAGAATAGCTACCAATAAAGTGATACGATCTTGGAAGTCGGGCGAATATCGTCACGGCGATTTCCTGCGCGGCTGGATGCCTCCGCACCCCACTTTTTTTGTGAAGCGTTCGGTATATGATGCGCACGGGCATTACTCCCTTCAACTGCGGTCAGCAGCAGATTATGAGTTGATGTTGCGCTTCATTCATAAGCACGGTATACGCGTTTCATATCTGCCTCGTGTAATCACGAAAATGCGTGCCGGTGGTCAGAGCAATGTTACCTTAAAAAACCGCTGGAAGGCAAACAAGGAGGATCGATTGGCGTGGAAGATGAATGGATTGCAACCGGGATTCTTAACCCTCATTCGCAAGCCTCTATCGAAGTTACTTCAATACCTTCCGCGATAGTCAGCTGTCATTGCCAAACGAGTACCCATCACTCCCGCTTCTACTATCATCAGCGTTCATTCGCCACTCCCTCCCATTCGTGCATTCGTGGCATAAACTCCTTCAGCTACCATCAGCATTCATTAACCACCCCTTCCCATTCGTGCATTCGTGGCATAACTCCTTCAGCTACCATCAGCATTCATTAACCACCCCCTCCCATTCGTGCATTCGTGACATAACTCCTTCAGCTACCATCAGCATTCATGAACCACCCCTCCCATTCGTGCATTCGTGGCATAAACTCCTTCAGCCACCATCAGCGTTCATTCGCCACCCCTTCCTTTCGTGCATTCGTGGCATAAAAAAAAGCGGCCTTACGACCGCTTTCAATACTATATCAATTGATTAGAACTTAGCTCGTGATCTACGCACGGTAGCTCGGTTTTTAACCCAACTGTATTTGCTCTTGTAAAACTTAGAGCGTCCGCGTACAAGTTTTGTAATAACTACCTGTGAGGTTACGTAGCTGTCTTTGCGAGCCAATGGATTAGAAGGGTCGTGAAGGCCTCTCGTAGACTGAAACGCATCGGGAGTAACATCGTTTTGTGGCTGATATCGGAAGTCGTTCAGCGACATGACCGGGAAGATGTCCTCATAAATGGGATTGCCTTCCTCAAGACGCAACAACGCATTTTGATCGTTGAGCAGTTCCTGATAGGTTTGCGACTGCAAAGCCAATGCGAGGTCGAATGTTTCTGCGTTATCCGGTTTTGGTTTGTTGTAGTAGGTCGAAACGTCATCGATATAATCAGAGAATGTTTTTCTCCAACAAATTTCCCATCCGATGCGCCAGGTTTTGTTGAACGTAAAGTACATGCCGATACCCATTGGTATTGCAAGACCGATATTGCTATAGGTTGCACCTTCAGTGCGGTAAGGACGTAAGCTATACCACGTATCGTTTACAAATTCTCCGGGCACCAGTTTGGCAGTATCTCCACCAAGGCTGTAGGCAAGTTCTTTCTCTGCTTCGTCATACACCAATCGCCCCTGAGGGTTGCTATAGTATGCCGCTAGACCCGCAAATGCATATAGCTTGTAGTCGGGGTTGTAAAAACCTCGATTGCCTACGTCGTTGTCGTACCACAAGGTCAACTCAGCTCTGCCCGATAGTTCGAACATTCGGTTGCGAAAGTTTAAATTGCGTGTGCGGCGTGGAATGTACGTTGTGTATTGATCAGCATCTTGAATCAGCATGTGATCCACCCCTGCGCTGATGGCAAATCGTTTTGAGAATTTGTATCGACCGAAAACACCAACCGCGTAGCGGGTTTGACCTAGGTGCATATCCCAGAAATAATCTCTGCGCTGCTGTTCTTTACCACCTATATCACCAAGGTAATTTGCAGCGCCCAGTTTCACACCGTAGTCCCATTGGTATTGGGCCGAAACGGAAACTGAGGCAAAGAGCAAAAAAAGCAGTAGTATGTTCTTCATGTTGGAATTAATTAAGGCTCTAGCTGCCAAGCCGCTAAGATATGAGCAAAATTGATTTTAGGAAATATTTTATCTACAAATCTGAAGTTTACCAGGCGGCTAAGAATGAATGGCCGCCAAACATAACTTTACAGCCTTGTATAACTACAACTCTATTAGAAAATGGATAATCGTATCACATCTCTGTTTGGCATTCAATTCCCGGTAGTACAGGCGGGCATGATTTGGTGTTCCGGTTGGGAGTTGTCAAGTGCAGTAAGCAATGCCGGAGGACTCGGACTGCTGGGCTCGGGCTCTATGTATCCGGATGTTTTGCGAGATCAGATCCGGAAAACGAAAACGGCTACCAACAAGCCGTTTGGAGTAAATCTGCCGCTTCTCTACCCCCAGATTTCGGATCATATCAATATCATCCTGGAGGAGGGGGTCAAGATTGTTTTTTCCTCTGCGGGTAATCCCAAAACATATGCTCCGGTTTTCAAAGAGCACGGCATCACCTTGGTGCACGTGGTGAGCAGCACCCGCTTTGCCCTGAAGGCGCAAGAAGCAGGTTGTGATGCCGTTGTAGCGGAAGGGTTTGAGGCTGGGGGTCACAACGGCCGTGAAGAAACAACCACGCTCTGCCTGGTTCCGGCTGTGGTCGATGCGGTGCAAATCCCTGTTATTGCTGCCGGCGGCATTCACGACGGAAGAAGCATGGCCGCGGCTATGGCACTCGGCGCATCGGGTGTGCAGGTGGGGAGTCGGTTTGTAGCCTCGGTAGAGGCCTCCGCGCATGAGTCATTCAAACAGACGGTTATCAACACGCCCGAAGGTGAAACGCGGCTTACCTTGAAGGAGCTGACGCCTGTTAGGCTCATTAAAAACGATTTCTACAATCGAGTGCAGGAAGCATACGCAAGGGGAGCAAGCACCGAAGAGCTTGCAACACTTTTAGGACGGGGTAGGGCCAAGAAGGGAATGTTTGAAGGCGATTTGGTGGAGGGGGAGCTGGAAATTGGTCAGGCCTCGGCCATGATCAAGGATGTATTGCCGGCCGCTCAAATCGTTGAGAAAATGATGCTCGATTACCGAACAACCATCGACAGGATGGCCGGTAGACTGTAGGCGAGTCAATTCCGCATTTCATCTAAACACATTCAATATGAATTGTTAAGAAAATTCGGAGATACATTCCATTATGTCCGAGGCCTGATTCATTTTTGGTTTCGGCTGTAACTGAAAAAACTCACCTCGAAGCATGCAACCTGATGAAGGTTTTAAGCGTGTAATAAAAGGTGAATGTTTCCGTTCAGGCGGGGCCAAAATCAAAGATACTGGTGAAAATTTCTTTTTACGTAAGCTTCTATCTAGCACTGAACCTACTCCTTCAGGTGAATCTGTTTTCGCAGGAACAGCCCGTCGTGAGTTGTCTTCAGGTCGATGATTTGGGTAATGTCACCGTAAACTGGACGCCTCCAAGCGCGCCATCTTCCAGCTTTAGTCATTATGAAGTTTTTTACAGCATCTCTCCCGATTTAAGTTTCACATCCATAGCCACCAACCTAACTCCTCAAGCGCTCAATAGCTATACGCACATTTCCAATTTGGCGCTCTCCAATAATTATTACTACTGCGTATTGGCCTGGTATGACGATGGGTCAGGGGGTTTTTATTCTGCGGTGTCCGATACCCTCTCAACAATTTATCTCGATGCAGATCCTGCTGAAAACATATGCGAAAATTGTGATAGCGCGGCTTTTTTGGAATGGAATGAGCCCTGGTTACCGCTCGGCGCTTCAACCGAAAATTTGCAATATCAAATTTGGACCGATTATCCTTCGGGCAGTTGGCAACTCCTTACCACAGTTGATTTTGGTGTGAATCAATACTTACACTACGTATTCAATTGCGAGCCCGTTACTATGAATTTTCGCATCAGATTGGTTACGGCTGATGGATGCGAGTATATCAGCAACATTGAAGGCGATCAGTTTAGTGATAATGTTTTTCCTGCATCCGTGTTTGGGGTGAGTATCGGAGTAGATGCAAATGGATATGGCATGGTGGAATGGCAAGGGAGCAGTTCAAGCGATGTGCAAGGTTATGCGATCTACAGGTGCGTAAACGGGTTTACAAATACAATTGCGGCAATAGATGCCACGTTTTTGGAGTTCACCGATGTATTTGGGGAAGCCCAATTTTTGAGTGGTATTTATTCTTACGGCATAGCGGCATATGATGCATGTGGAAACTACGACACCACCTCGTGCAGTTCATCCAATTTGCTAAGTGTGATAGATTATCAGGTTTGCGACCCCGACATTACGGTGAATTGGACCGGCTATTACAGTTGGAGCAATCCTGCCAGCTACTACATTGTCTATAAAGGATTCGGTTTAACCGACGATTATACTGCAGCAGCAATGAGCCCTGTCGACACAGTAACGACATTGTCATATGTTGATGCTGCGCTGCAATATGGTGGTTACAACATCTATCGCGTGGAGGCGGTCGATACACTAACGGGCTACCGTGCATTCAGTAATTTTCACGATACGTACGTAGACGATTATGCTGCGCCTACGTATGTCGAGATACAATCGGCCTCAGCGCTTAATTCGGATTCTGTTCAAATAACCTTGGGTCTTTCACCCACCGCTCTCAGTTTCCGATATGAATTGCAGCGGCTGGAGCGAACCACTCAAACTTGGGAAGAAGTTCTTGTTCAAGATGCAAGCGCCGTTTTGGAACTTGTTTTTATAGACGATGAGCGCGCCACAGATGTGTTTTCATACAGCTATCGGGTGTTGGTTTTCAATTCATGCGGATTGCCAGTCGACACGTCGAATGTTGCTACAACCATTCTGCTCGATGGTGAGGCCAATCAGCAGCGCCTGGTCAATGTGTTGGCATGGTCACCCTACAGTGAGTGGCAAGAAGGCGTTGAGTGGTATCACATCTACCGGCGTATGAAAGATTCGAACTATGAGTTGATAGACGAAGTGAATGGCGCAGGCAGTCTGTTTTACGAAGATGATGTGTCTGAGCTGGTCGAGACCGACGGCGATTTTTTCTATCGCATTGAAGCTATTGAACGCAGTGATGATTCGCGTGCCCCTTTTTCATCGTTTTCCAATGAAGTGAACCTATCCATGAACCCAATTATCTGGATACCGAATGCCATCGTGCTGGGCGGTTACAACGATGTTTTTAAGCCGACCGTTTCATTTGCACTGGTGGAGGAATTTTACATGGTTGTGTTCAGTAGTTGGGGCGACCTCATTTTCGAAACCTACAACATTGAGGAAGGCTGGGACGGAAGAATGAACGGAAAGGTCGTAGAGGAGGGTGTTTACAATTATTACATCACCGTAAAGGATGGGCGTGGAAGAGCCATCGATCAATTTGGACACATCACGGTGCTCAATTACGAGTGAGAGAACAAAACGAATCTCACCAAACAGTCCAACCGCCTTCAACCAACATATTATCGCCGGTTACATAGCTGCTTGCATCGCTGAGCAAGTAAATAAGTGCAGGTGCTACTTCGTGGTTGAAACTCAAACGTTCAAGAGGAGAAAAACGAGCGAAGTTTGTTTCAAACTGCTCTTCATGATTGTTCCATACACCGTGAGGAGTAATCATGTTCACGCGCACTTTTTT
>CALQJP020000066.1 GCA_943330925.2 Chryseobacterium gleum | reverse complement strand
TCGATATTGAAGATTGGGTAATTATCGAAGGGGTAGTTGCCATACAACAATTCGTAAGAGTTGGTCAGCATGCCTTTGTAGCCGGAGGTAGCTTGGTTCGCAAAAACGTTCCTCCGTATGTGAAAGCAGCACGTGAGCCACTCAGCTACGCAGGAGTGAATACTGTCGGCTTGCGTCGCCGAGGATTCGACAACGAAGTTATCGCACATATCGAAGATGTATACCGCATGATATACGTGCACAACAGCAATATGAGCAGAGCCATGCATGCCGCGGAACTAGAGTTGCCCAACACCGAGCACAAGCAAATCATCCTGGACTTTATTAGAGCCAGCGACAAAGGCATCATACGCGGACCTCAAGGACTTTGATACGTTGAACATCGAGCTCCACCAAATAGCAAAGCGTTATAGGAGAGAATGGGTTTTCGAGTCTGTTTCGATGCACCTCCCCTCCGACTCACAGACCTCTGTTGTTGGTAATAACGGTTCAGGGAAATCAACACTATTGCAAATTGTTTCCGGTTATCTGTCGCCCACACGGGGTGATGTAAAGTGGACCATGGGAGACAAGGTTGTAGCTCGAGATGAAGTCTTTCGATACGTTTCCATTTGCTCACCTGCCGTTCAACTGTGGGATGAATTGACGTTACAGGAAAATGTTTCGTTGTTCCTTGAATTCAAAAAACTTCCCGGATACAACGAAAGCAGCGATTTCGCGGCAAAGATTCAGCTGCAAAAAAACCTGAACCAACCGCTGAAAACCTTTTCAAGCGGAATGAAGCAACGCGTAAAACTTGGACTTGCAATTCTAAGCGATTCGCCCATCTTGTTGCTCGATGAGCCTTGTTCACATCTGGATCATGCTGCTGTTGAATGGTATCAAACACTATTGCAAAGCAATCTGGAAGGAAAAATCTTACTGGTTGCGTCGAATCGCGATGAAAGAGAAACGTTTCTTTGCAAGCAAGAAATTGATATCAATCTGCACAAGCATCAACCTTGATGCCCGGGACGCAGCAAATCATTTACGGTTTTGACAGGATTAAATGTTGAAACCGGAACCTCCACAAAAACTGTATTCCACAACGCCATTGCGCCATTCCACAAGCCTGGCCATTCCAATGCCTTCAATACGGAACCTTGTTGAAACTTTTCGGTAACGAAGCCGGAGGTATAATCAACAAACTCATCCAAGTGATAGTTTTCCCCGGAGCGACTCTTAATGCTGCACACCAAATCGACCGGATTAAAGTGCGTAGATGACGAGAGAATTTTCGCTTGCTGGGGATCTGCAACATCGACCTGGCTCCTTTCAACAATTTGTTTACTGATGTAACCGCCCTGTATTCTCACCCAGAATGGCCCGCCCCCGGGCTCACCCTCATTGCGCACCATGCCGCATACGCGCAAGGGCCGGTCGAGCCTCAACTGTGCATATTGGAGCATCTGCTGCCGAGTCATGCCAATTGGTAATCCGGGTTGAAACCATGTTTGAATAAACTCCAAAGCCTCTTCAAGGGCGGCTTCATCGGTGTCGAGCCGATTAAGAAAATCAAAAATCCTGGAGCGTAAGTCGTATAACACTCCACCCAATATCTGCTTGTAAAAAACAGTATCGGCCAATGCACTTTGGGCTGTTACATTGTCAATGTTCTTGATGAATACAATGTCGGCATCCAACTGCTGAAGGTTGTGTATTAACGCACCGTGACCGCTAGGGCGAAAAACCAACGCACCGTTCTTATCGCGAAATGGCTCGTTGTCTTTTGTAAGTGCCAAGGTATCGGTTGACGGATTTTGCGAACTAAAAGACAATTCAACATGATCGTATGCGAATTGCTTCAGCTTCTCATCGAAGTAAACAGAAACACGTTCAAAATGTTGAGGCGCCAGTGTAAAGTGAATCCGGCAACGACCATCGCCTTGCTTACCATAGGCAATAGCCTCATGCAAGTGCTCATCAAAAGCAGTATACAACTCACTGCCTCTACTGTGAAAGACAACCAAACCTTTCAGTTGGTCGTCATAATTCAAGCCGTGAGCACCCAAAATGAAATCAAAAATCACCGCCCATTCATTGCGGGCACGAAGATCATTCAAATTCATACCGGCCTCCTGCATGCGCATTTCAACAAGGCCCTTGAAAGGAAACTGATCAAATCGTATGATAAACTCCTCCGTTAATTCAGATACATTATTCGGGTCGTAGTTGTATAAATGCTTGAACATGCGGCTCGCTGCTCCCGACGAAGGAACAAACTTTTGAATGGAAATTTTCTGTGCCGCTTGTTCGAATATCTGCTTGTAGGAAATACACTCCGTGGCGGATAGTGCCAGTATGCCATCACCAACCGTGCAAGGTCTGTCGAGATGCGCAGGTTGAGTGTCGTGTACAAACTGATGAATTTGCTGCAACACCGAATTAACGCTCATACCACGTTGAGTCAATAGTTGTTCATCCTGCGCATTGAAGGGCATAGCTACAAATTTGCGCGAAGATAATGGCAGGAATCTGCCTTGAATACAAAAGAAAACCGCCAGGTTCAAATCCGAAGATTCTCACCATGGCGGCCCTCCACCCTATTTCGGTTGAATATTGTGGTCTATGCTGCCGGACGCTGTATAGCTTCCATTAGCTGATTATATACAATTTGACAATTCTGCTTTAGTCGGTTTACCAATAGAGGCAGTCCATCCAGGTTGCGCAAATATTTCGAGTCCTGCTCAATCTGTGCGATGTCGGCCTCCATATCTTTAATACCCAGCATAGCTACCGAACTCTTGGCCTTGTGAGCCAGCGGATGGAGCGAGAGGGGTTCATTTTTGCGCACACACTCTTCCATTTCATGCACATACTTAGGCACTTGCTGAAGGAACAAGACAATGATATTGTTGATCATTTCTCGATTGCCTTGAAACACTTGATTCAGATAAGACAAATCGTAGCGGGCGGTAGAATTTATTTCCATTTTTAGAAAGTTAGGTTAGGTGCTTGTACCCTTGCACTCGCATAAAGGTTTCACTTTTCAGAAAAAAATCTCACCCACCTGTATAACCATTACATTGAAGAATGCTCCGTGGGTTTTATCTTGCGCACCATGAAAAAAGTTGCAGTAACAGGCGGAGCAGGTTACATAGGGTCTCATACAGTTATTGAATTACTGAACCACGGTTTCATTCCGGTTATCATCGACGATTTCTCCAACAGCGATGAAAGAGTATTGAGCGGTTTGGAAGAAATACTGGGATATGCTCCGATGGTTTATCGGTGCGATTGTACCAATAAGGAAGAACTGAAAAAAGTATTCGTGAGCGAACGTCCGGATGCGGTCATTCATTTCGCGGCTTTCAAAGCAGTCGGCGAGTCAACAGAGCAACCTATACGCTATTACCGAAACAATCTTGACTCATTGCTTACCGTGCTTGAGCTCATGCAAGAGCTGAATATAAAAGACCTGGTATTCAGCAGCAGCTGCACTGTTTATGGACAACCCGAAACGTTGCCCGTTCACGAAGAGTGCGTGCAACAGCAAGCTACATCGCCATACGGCTACACCAAACAAGTATGCGAACGGATATTGGAAGATACGGTGCGGGCCAATCCAACCCTTCGTTGTGCGCTGCTGCGTTATTTCAATCCAATCGGTGCGCATCCTTCAGGACTAATAGGAGAGCTGCCCTATGGTGTTCCCAATAATCTCGTCCCTTACATTACACAGACTGCGGCAGGCATTCGCCAAAAACTCACCATTCACGGAAATGACTACTCCACTGCCGATGGCACATGCATTCGTGACTATATACATGTATGCGACTTAGCGGCTGCGCATGTTAAAGCGCTGGAGTGGCTCGAAGGCCAATCGCATGCATGTGAAGCATTCAACCTGGGCCAAGGAAAAGGCAATAGCGTTAAAGAGGTAGTTGATACGTTTGTAAAAGTCAATCAAGTGCCTGTGCAAGTTGAAATAGGTCCGCGACGTCCAGGCGATGTTGAGCAAGTATGGGCCGACGCTTCCAAGGCTCTGAAACATCTTCACTGGAAAACGGAACGCTCACTTGCCGACGCGTTGAAAGACGCCTGGAAATGGCAAACACGGCTGAAGACACCAGCATAAAACGTATAGGTTATATCATTACCGTTTGGGAAATAATCAACCAATTGATTACAGCTCCCAGGCAAAACCCTGCATACACCTGTCCATGGGTGTGAGCATCCAAATAAAGCCTTGAATAGCCGGTAACCCCTGCCATAAGCACTGATAAAGCCGGGTAGAGGGTATCTAAATTCGGATGGATAACATTCAGCGCAAGCAACGTTCCGAACACGCCGCCTTGCGCAAGCATGTGCACAGAAATCTTCCATACGCTGTTTATGCTCAGACTAATGACCAGTGATAGAATCACAGAGAGGAAAAAACTAAATACCGTATCCGGTAAAAAAGGTCCCTTCCAACGAAGCATGATATACGAGAGTGTGTAGTAAAATATGACCAGCAAGTATGGTCCAAATCGCTCCTTTCTATTGCGCAATTCAATGCTCGTAAGCATTCCGTATTTTATCATGATGAGCATACTCACCGCCGGAGCAACTATGTTGATGCCCAGCAATAAAAACACGAAGTAATCTGCCTGCGAAGGAGCTATGTAATACGGGTCGATGGTCCGCACCGACATGTAGATAATGAGTGGCATCCACAACGGATGAAACACCAACGACAATACCTGCGCAATGCGATAGGTTGCATTGTGTCGCGAAATCACGGTCGATTTTTCCGAAGCTGTTTCTACCATTCCTTTCTTAAGCGTGCTACCGGTATGCCTAGTTGTTCGCGGTACTTGGCCACCGTTCGACGCGCAATATTATATCCTTTCTCGTTCAGCAGTTTCATCAATTTCTCGTCGGTCAGGGGTTTTCGCTTCTGTTCAGCTTCAATAGCATCTTTGAGTATCTGCTTAACTTCTCGCGACGACACCTCCTCACCATCATCCGTGCTTAGGCTTTCACTGAAAAAATACTTCAACAAATAAGTACCAAAGGTTGTTTGAATATGCTTGCTATTGGCCACACGGCTAATGGTGGAAATATCCATCCCAACCATGTCGGCAATGTCCTTCAAGATCATGGGCTTCAACTTGGTTTCATCGCCCGTCAAGAAGAACTCCTTTTGGTAATCGACAATGGCCTGCATGCAGTATAGGAGCGTGTCGTTTCGCTGTCGGATTGCATCAATGAACCACTTTGCACTGTCAATCTTCTGCTTCACAAAAAGCAGTGCTTCCTTCTCTTTAGCATCTTTCACTTTCGCCTTGGCGTAATGCTGCATCATTTCGCGATACTCGCGGCTAATGCGCAATTCCGGGGCATTGCGGGCATTGAGCGTTAGCTTCAACTCCTCGTCTTCCGAAATCAATAAAAAATCGGGCACAATATGCTGCACGGTTCGGGCGGCTTCTATCATGCTGTTGCCCGGCTTCGGGTTCAAGTGAAGGATAAGATCTATTGCAGGTTTTAATTGCGCCTCCTCGATGTCCAAACGCTTGGCTATTTTCTCGTAGTGCTTCTTGGTAAACTCTTCAAAGTATTTCACCAGCACCTTCTCGGCCATGAGTGTTTCGGCATTTCGTACTTCCGAACGTCTTAATTGAATAAGTAAGCACTCCCTCAAATCGCGCGCACCCACTCCGGGAGGATCAAGTTCCTGAATAACGGCCAATACTTCCTCCAAATCGGGGACGGTGACGCTGATATTCATGGAAAAGGCCAGGTCGTTTGCTACTGCTGCCAGCTCCCTGCGCAAATAGCCGTTCTCATCCAGATTGCCGATGAGATACTCCGCCAACAGGCGCTGCTCTTCGTCCAACTCCGTCATGCCCAGCTGCGCAAACAGCAAATCCTGAAAAGTGCGCCCGGCCCCCAAGGGAGTATCGCGCTCCTCATCATCGGCGCTGTGATTATTGACTCTTAACTTATAATCCGGAATGTCATCATCGTCGAAATAGTCGGAAAGGTCAATTTCATCCTCCTCCTTGTTGTCAGTCTCCTGCTCGTCCTGCTGGTTCTCGTCCTGCTCGTCGTCGGTCTGCTCGGATTCTTCATTACCCTCTTCCAGGGCGGGATTCACCTCCATCTCCTCCTTAATGCGCTGATCCAACTCCATGGTTGGAATCTGAAGCATCTTCATGAGCTGAATTTGCTGTGGCGATAGTTTTACCTGTAATTTTTGTTGGATCGTTTGCTTCAACATAACGCTTCAAACCTACACCAATTTTTGGTTTCCATTGAATTCTTATCGTTTCTTTGCCGTCAAATCTATGTGGGGTAAAATAGGAGCCTTCATATTACGCTATCGCGCCCCCTTGGGGTTGCTGCTTATTTTGCTGACAGCCGTTGTGGGCTGGCAGTCACAATACGCACGCATGAGCTATAAATTCGGAGGCGTGCTTCCCGAAGACGATAGTACCTACATTGAATACAGAAGTTTTATTGATCAATTCAGCGAGGACGGGAACGTGCTCGCCATCGGCTACAAGGACGAACGCATATGGGAGCTCAACAACTTTAATCAATGGCGCAAGCTCGTACGTGAGTTACAGGCCACCACTGTTGAAGTCGATGGGCAATCCTTCCACATGGTCGATAGTATTTTTTCGACCGGCAATTGCTACAATCTTATAAAAGACACAACGCTGCAGCGTTTCGATTTTCAGCAGCTGTTTAATCACGACCCAACCACACAGGCGGAACTCGACTCCATTCGTGGAATACTGTACAGCCTTCCGTTTTATGAAAAGTTGCTTTACAAGAAGGATGGTGATGCGGGGTTGATGATGGTGTTTGTAAATACCAACCTATTCAACTCTGAAAACCGTGGCAACGCAATTGAGCGCATGCTCATGCTGTCCGATCAGTTCACCCGGGATACGGGCATTCAGACCTATGTATCGGGCATGCCCTACATACGCTCGGTCATGTCGGTTAAAGTGAAAGCCGAACTGAAATTCTTTACCATACTATCGGCTATCATTTGCATGTCGCTTCTCTTGGTGTTCTTCCGCAGCGTGAAGGTTACCATGGTTGTAATGAGCGTAGTTGTTGTGTCGGTGGTTATTGCCATGGGCAGTATTGCCTTGTTTGATTATCCGATTACCATGCTCATGGGGCTCATACCCCCGCTGATGATTGTAACCACAGTGCCCAACTGTATTTATCTGGTTACCAAATACCACCAGGAATATCAGCGCTATGGCAACAAAACAAGAGCCCTGGCTCGCGTAGTTCAGAAAGCCGGTGCTGCTGCGTTCATGATTAACGCCACGACAGCAGTAGGTTTTGCGACGTTCATTTTTACATCAAGCGACTTGCTGAAGCACTTCGGTGTGATTGCCAGCTTGAACTGTTTGCTTGCGTTCTTCCTGTCGCTGCTCATATTCCCAATTGTATATAGCTATCTTCCTCCGCCTACAGAACGCCACTTGGGTCACCTCAACTCGCCTTGGCTGGAGAGCATTCTCGATGCATTGGTGCGCAGTGTGATTTTCTACCGTAAGTGGATTTATGCCATTACCCTGGTGTTGAGCGCTGTTTGTATTTACGGAATCAGCCGAATGCACACTACCGGTAATATCGTTGACGACATTCCGGATAGCGACCGGGTTATTACCGATTTAAAGTGGTTTGAGGCAAACTTCAATGGGGTCATGCCTTTCGAAATATTGATCGACTGCGGTAAAAAGGGACAAATCACGAAAGAAAAAAACCTCCAGAAAATTGAAGAGCTGCAAACCTTGTTGGCAGATTATACGCTGGCTTTGAAAGACACAGCCATTCATCCATTTTCCAGATCACTCTCTATCGTCGACGCAAGTAAATACCTGCGACAAGCTTTTTACATGGGCGATTCAGCCTACTACTCGCTCATACCGCGCGAGGAGCAAGCCTTCATTGGAGAATTTATCGGCGACGACAATCGTGCAGACAAAGGGGTTGAAAAAACGTTTCTCGACAGTACCAAAAGACTCACCCGTGTTACAACGCAAGTAGCTGATATCGGAACGAAAGAAATGGACCGATTGATGGCTGATATCAAACCAAAAATCGACAGCATATTCGACCCGGCCAAATACAAGGTAACACTCACGGGCACCTCAGTTGTCTTTCTGGAAGGAACCAATTACCTCGTTGGCGATTTATTCAGTTCATTGCTTTTTGGGGTCATCATCATTTCGATCATGATGGCATTTATGTTCTGGAGCGCACGCATGGTTTTCATTTCATTCATCCCCAACATTATTCCGCAAATCATGACAGCGGGCATCATGGGATTTGCCGGCATACCGCTGAAACCTTCAACCATTCTCGTATTTTCAATTGCACTTGGTATAACGGTCGACAACACGATTCACTACCTGGCAAAGTATCGTCAGGAACTAAAATTCCACAATTGGAAAATTAAGGAGTCGGCCCTGCTCGCTATTCGCGAAACAGGAGCAAGTATGGTGTATACTTCATTGGTTCTATTGTTCGGTTTTGGATGCTTTGCTGCCAGTGAGTTTGAAGGGACGCGCGCGTTGGGCGTGCTAACTGCAGTTACGTTGTTGGTGGCTATGATTACCAACCTGGTCATACTGCCTGCACTCCTTCTCTCGTTTCAAAAACGCATTACTACAAAATCATTCCAAGAGCCCTTCTTCCAAACGCTCGATGAAGAAGACGACCTCCATTACGACGACTGGAGCGTGCGCAAAATTGAGCTCGAAAAAGAGTAAATTAGCATTCCATGAAAGGTATCATTCTCGCAGGTGGCAGCGGAACCCGCTTGTATCCCCTCACATTGGCGGTGAGCAAACAGCTCATGCCGGTTTACGACAAACCGATGATTTACTATCCGTTGTCGACCCTCATGCTTGCCAACATTCGTGACATCCTGATTATTTCGACCCCGCACGATTTGCCCGGGTTTGAAAAACTGCTGGGTGATGGAAAAAGACTGGGCTGCAACTTCAGCTATCAGGTGCAAGAAGTACCCAACGGACTCGCGCAAGCATTTGTGCTGGGAGCTGACTTTATTGGCAACGATAAGGCTGCACTCATTCTCGGCGACAACATCTTTTATGGTCGTGGCCTGGGACATATGCTGCGCGAAAACACAGACATCAATGGCGGATTGGTATACGCCTATCACGTGCGAGATCCGGAACGTTATGGTGTAGTTGAGTTTGACGCCTACGGACAGGCTATCAGTATTGAAGAAAAACCGAAACAACCCAAAAGCAATTACG
>CALQJP020000065.1 GCA_943330925.2 Chryseobacterium gleum | reverse complement strand
CTCGTGTGAGTTGTTGCTGTATTTAGAAATTGAGCTTAACGTGTAGTCAAATGCATATCCGATGCGCAACTGTGGATTGATATTCCACTCAAGCATGGTAACCAATGCGTCACCGGTGCGGTATCCTGCTCCAAACCAAAACTTATTCATGAAAAGAACATTGCAGTTTAGGTCAACGCTAACAGGTGCATCCCCTTGTACTTTAACGAGCACACTTGGCTTGATGGCCAACTCGGGTAGGGGAGTAAACACCATTCCTGAATTGATGTAAATGTGACTCTGGTAGAAGCTGTTCACTCCGGTAGACGTATAGCTGATCTTGTCATCTACCGAAAGGAGCGATGGAATTGACAATCCTGCGAAGAAGTTGTTCTGGTAGTAATACAAACCGGCACCAACGCGTGGAATCATCGTTCCGTTAATGTTGTTGGCATAAACAGGATCTTCAACGTCTTTAATCACTGCGTCGGTAAGTTGAGCGCTGTAGCGCGACACACCAAGGCGCAATCCGAAGCTGAGTTTACCTTTTCCAAGGTTTACGTGGGTTGCTCCGTTGGCGTTAATGTCGAGAACATTGGTAATACCCAACGCGTCGTTGCTCACGTTGAAGCCAAGACCAGCCTTTCCGCCGAGTATTTGGCCATCAGCACTCAAAAACTGCGTGCGCGGTGCATTGTCAAATTTTACCCATTGACTTCTGTGAAGCAAACTGGTGCTCCAGTAGTCGTGCGTGCCGGCATAGGCCGGGTTCAATACCATGCTATTGAACATGTATTGACTAATCATCAACTCCTGCTGCGCCGATGAACGAACGGCAGTAATTGCGATAGCTATGAGGATTATATACTTTTTCATAGTGTTGTTGTCTTTATAGTGTTCTTGTTGCCGTTCAGATTAGTTTCTACGAAGGTCTACGTAAGTGTTGAACTCAGAGCCGCAGCCTTCGAATATCACGAAATAAGTTCCGTCTGAAAGGGTGTTGCCATCCATATCCTGACCATACCATTCGTTTAAATAACTGTCTTTTTCGTAAACAAGATTACCCCATCGGTTGAATACCTTGAACTGGTTGTCCGGACAGTCTTGAACACCATCAATTACATAGGTGTCATTCGATCCGTCACCATTCGGTGAAAGTGCAGTATAGAGTTTGAGTGCATCCGGATCAACAAGTGTAATCACCGTGTCGAGCACACATCCATTCGCATCTACTACCTGAAGGCTATACTCACCAGCAATCAAATCACTCGGATTCGACTCATCTGAAGCGATGGTGTTTGGTGTCCAGTTGTAAACGTATTCAGGAGTGCCGTTTTCTACTTCAACCAGGATAGAGCCATTGTCACCACCCGGACTTGAAATGTTGTACGTATTAGTCGCGATGCTGTATTCGCTCAAAGTGATAGTCACACTCAATGCCTCCGGAGCAGCGATAGTGAACGCTGTGGTTGTGTCACAACCCGACGCATCCGAAACCGCTACGTTGTAAGCACCCGCCGGAAGACCATCAATCGACGATTCAATACCGATAACGTTCGCATTGGAATCCGTCCAAGAGTAGGTGAATTCAGGAGTACCGCCATTGGTGGTAACGCTTACCGCCCCTGTGCTGTCGCCTGCGCAAAGTGCATTGGTAATATCCAATGTCACCACAAGGCCTACAGATTGATCAATGCTGAAGCTCAGTTCATCGGTGCAACCGAGCGCGTCGGTTACAATTACTGAATACAAGCCTTCACACAAATTATTCAAGTCTTCGGTTTGTTCTCCATTCGCCCATTGGTATGTAAATCCGGCAGATCCTCCGGTTACGGTCACATCGATATTACCGTTGCAAGCACCGCAGCTAGCGTCTGTATCTACTCCGTTAATTGCAAATGGTGCAGTTGGCACTTGTACATTTTCGGTAGCAGTAGCAGAAGGACATCCATTTGCGTCTGTCACTGTAATGGTCAAATCGCCGCTTGCAGTAACGTTCACACAATCCAAGACACCGCTGTTGCTCCAGTTATAAGCAATTGGAGCAGTACCGCCGGTTACCACAGCGCATGCGCTTGCGGTACCCAAGGCACAATCTCCGCTAAGCTCAATGCTCACGGTCAAGATACCAGGATCAACAATCGAAATTGTTTCTTCCAATGTACAGCCGCTGATAGGATCAGCAACAGAGAGAACATAATCTCCTGCGCACAGGTCTGTAAGGTCTGCAGCCGTTGAACTGAAACCATCAGGTCCGGTCCATGAAATTACTGAGCTAGCATCCGCGCCGGCAATGGTGGTGTTGATTTCAGCATCACACAAACCTGAGCAGCTTACACCGGTTACTTCTGCATTTGAAGCAATTGGTGGAGGAGCGAGCAGTTCGAATGTCAATGAAATTTGACAGAAGTTAGAATCGATAACTACAACATCGTAAACACCCGCACCCAAACCGCTTTGGTCTTCCGCGCCGTCTACAACATTGTCGCCCGCCCATTCAAAGGTGTACGGAGCTACTCCGCCGGTAACAGTGAGGTCAATAAAACCATCCGTGCTGTTGAAGCAGGCAAGGTTGTATTCCGGACTGAATTGTGAGATAACGCTGGATACTTCAAGTGGCAGCTCTGGCTCTGTAAGAATCACACAGTTTTGAACTACACAAGCATCACCATCAATTACATTCAGGCAAAACTGGCCTGCTGGCAGTGAGCTGATGTCTTCAGAAAGTGATATGATGGTACCGCTGGCATCAGTCCAAGAGATATCGTATGGTAAACTTCCGCCCGATATCGTTCCATTAACCGATCCTGTAGAATCGCCCGAACATTGAATGGTAAATTGTTGCCCCGGCTCTTGAATCAAGATCTCCGTAAGAACAACCAATTCAGCAGGACTATCAATATCGATAGCAGCAGATGTTTCACAGCCGTTTACATCGATAATGGTCAGTATGTGTGAACCTTGACACAGGCTATCAACTACTCCTGGTACTACATCGCTTACAGCCACGCCATCAACAAGAAGAGAGTAGGGGGCTTCGCCACCTGCTACGGTGATTGTAGCCTCGCCATCGCAAAGGTTGTAACAGCTGGCAGGTGTTGTTGATTCAATTACAGCTTCAGGACTTGATACATCCGTGATTTCGTAATCAAACGTTTCTTGACATCCGTTCGAGTCTGTTACTGTAAGAGTAAATGCGCCTGCAGCAAGACCACAAAGAGTGGATGCATTTGGCTCATTAACGCCGATGTTACCTGTCCATTCATAGGCGATGTATGTGCTGCTTCCTCCTTGAACGTTTGGAGTGATGCAACCCTCGGCGCTCTGACATGTAATGTTCTGAATGATAGCAGGAGATTGAATAGAGTCTGGCGCAAGCAAATCGAAGCAGGTTGTAGCCAAGCATCCGTTTGCATCCGTTACATTGATACCATATGCACCGCCCGGAAGGTTATTCGCATTGGGTGCGTTGGGGTCATTTCCATAAAGCGCAGGATCGATTTCAGAACAGTCATTGATCCAATCGTACAAATAATCGAACGGTGCAAATGCAACAGGATCAGGAGTGCCACCAGTAACAAACACGGATATAGCACCGTCGTTTGAGTTGTGGCAGCTGAGATTATATCCACCCTCAAATTGCGATGCAATTACAGTGAGTTCCATTACTTGAGGTGCTTCTAGCGTTATTATCTCGAGAACATTGCATCCTGTAACCACATCGGTAATACTTACAGTGTAAGTACATGCAGGAAGGTTATTTAAGTCTTGAGTGGTTGCACCGAAGAAGAAACACGAAGGTTGTGGGATCCACTGGTAGGTGAAGTTGCCACTTCCGCCAATTACGTTGATATCAATACTACCATTGTTTTGACCAAAGCAGGTAGGATTCACTTGGGAAACGATATCTACAACAATAGGATTGGCTTCAGGCACCGTGAAGAATAGTGTTTCTTCGCAATCACCATTGCTGATCAATACAGAATAATCACCGGAACAAAGACCTGAAACGTCTTGTGTAGTAGGTGCCGAGCCGTTGAATGGACCACTCCAGGTATAGGTGAAATTGCCATCAACCGGGTTGCCGCCGCCGCCGCCGCCACCTCCACCGCCGCTACCGCCGGTAGTTTCAACTTGGAAGATCGAAGCTGATTGTGGGTCGCAAGAGTTATCGTTGATAGGGGAGTTAAACCCAACAGGAGTAGAATAGCTAGCACTTGTTGTAACGCCTGCCCCATCTGTTTCAGTGAACGTCAATGTGGCGTCAGTCAATGCACCAATGTCAAGACCTACGCAGTCGTAAATTTGAACAGCCCATCCGGGTTCGTTCGCATCGCAGCCATACAAAACCGTCCAATCGATAGCTGAACCATCGCTGTAAGCTCCGAAGTTGCCCGTAAGTGGAGTAACCGCCCCACAAACGTTAAAGGCATTCGTATTTGCATTTGTGAAGCAAAGGCTGTTTATGTTGTTACCGCCGTTGCAAGACGTGCCGGGATTGGGAGAAAGCAAAATGTCAGGGCTACCGCAACTTGGAGGACCTACCAGGTGAAATGCGAGGTCAGACACGTATGTATGTGATGCTGTGAAGCAAATTTGAATAGTCGAATTTGAACTGAGTGGGAATGGGGTCACCCCGCCACCACCGCTACCATCGGTGAGGGTGATGTCGATTGAACCGTCGCACAACTCAGGGCATGATTCGCCTGTAACCTCACCGGTTGCTACGAATGAATCGTTTTGTCCGATGTTGGCTGCTGTAGTATCTGGGCAACCCTGTGCATCGGTAACAATTAACGTGTAATCACCGGAGTCCAAATTGGTGATGTCTTGTGTATTACAAGGTGAGCAGCTTGGGCCTGTCCAAACATAGTTATAGGGTGCACCTTGTCCACCGGTAGTTGATGTAACTGAAATAGCACCTTGAGAAGCTGTAGGGCTTCCGCAAGGGTTGTTTTGAACGTCAATTACGACATCAATTTCAGGAACGCATGTAAGTGTTATTTCTTCTGTAATCTGGCAATCATTAGCGTCCGTAACTGTCAACGAATATGATCCGCATGCTACGTCTGAAAGGTCTTCCAGATCTGAAACAACAGCGCCTGTTGCATCATTGGTCCATTCGAATGTATAAGGAGTTGTTCCTGCACTCGAGGTTACATTCACAAATCCATCTGTGCTGTTTGGACAACTAACACTAAAGCCTCCGGGGTATAAAGAAACCTCGTCAATGATTACTTGCAATGGGTCGATTGGGTCGTTGATTACAATCGTTACACTACCTGCGCTATTGCAACCATTTTGATCTGTTACACTTACTTCGTAAGTGCCGCTGCCCAAATTAGTAGCTACAGGGCCGGTTACAGTCGCACTGTGGCTCCACGAATAAGTGTAAGGTGCACAACCTCCGGTTGATGCAACGCTTGCTTCACCGGTCTCAACTCCTGTGCACTGCAAGTCTACTGAGCCCGATACTTCGATAACAACTACTGACGGCTCTGTCAATGTATAAGAGTTAGTGTATTCGCATCCTGTTGCGTCAGTCAACGTCAATTCATAGGTGCCTGCGCAGAGAGCTGAAATATCCTCAGTTGAAGAATTGTATCCTTCTGGGCCTGTCCAAGCGAAATTGTAAGGAGCTTGACCACCGCTTACATCAAGGCCAATTGAGCCATCGCAAGATCCAAAACATGAAATTTGATTGCACGTGAAATCTGAAAGGGTTGAAATTGCTGTTAATTCATTCGCCTGAATTACACTGGTGCAAGCAGTATCTAAGCAACCTGTTGCATCTGTAAGGGTAAGGCAGTATTCACCTGCGGGTACCCCAGTCAAACCTTCTGCAGTGCTTGTAAAACCATTTGGTCCGGTCCAGTTGTAGGTGCTCGGAGCTATCGCATTTTCAATCGTTACCGATATAGTACCATTAGTTCCATTAGCACAAAATACGGGTGTTGATGTTAATTCGATCTGAACGGATGATGGCAGCAATTCGACCAGCGTGCATGCATTGTTGACGCATCCTGCAGCATCTGTAACTAATAAGCAATATTCTCCACCATCAACGTCGATAAGGCTATCATTAGTGCTGACAAAACCATTTGGCCCGGTCCAGCTATAAGTGTATGGTTCTATAGCATCCCTTACAATGGAAGTAACAATGCCATTACCAGCTCCTTGACAGCTCGCTGGACTCGCGGTAAGTTCAACAGCGATGCTGGAAACGTTGATGGTAATTTCTGCTGATCCTGTGCAGGCTCCAACAGTCGCACTTATGTTGTAGGTGGTGGCTTGCGTTGGGCAAACCTCTGTTGTCAAGCTTTCACCATTTGTCACATTCGAAGACCATTCGAAGGACGTGGTAGGAAGATTTGGAACAACACCTGTAAGCGAGACGCAATTGCCAACGCAGGTGTTCGTTTCATCCGCTGTTAACTGCACATCCAGAATATCGTTGATGAAAAAATTAATACTGTCAACCGCTCCGCTTTCCAAACACAATGGATTCGCTAGATAAATGGTAATGTATTCTTGGCCTTCAGGCAAGTTGTCGTCAGTTGGCGTGATGTTGAATGTCACGGAAGCTTCATTCGGTGGAATGGTTACTGCGTTTTGAGCAAATGGAATTCCATTGCCAATCGTTGGAGTATAGTCTACACCGTTAGTGGCTGTTCCGCCTACCCAGTAAAGCACTTCGGTTGGCTGATTGTCTACAATTTGACGGGTGAAGGTGATACTGCCATTCGAGCAGCCTTCAACCATGTACTCCAAACCATTGGAAGTAGCTGTTGATACCAATACGGGGTTCGATTCGATTGATTGAATGAAAACTCCTGAATCATAAACGTGGTCGGTACCATCTGCGATTACAAGCTTAAGTCGATACGTTTCACAAGGGAACAATCCACCAACCTTGGCAATCAGATTGCGGGTAAAACCGTCGTATTGCACAAACTGACCCAACGGGTTCTGATTGTTGTAATAGAATGCTTGATTGTTTAGAGCATTGATTGTATTGATTGAAACAACCTGGCCTGTTGTAGGAATCAAGGCGATGTTCACATTTGTTCCGATGCCGGGTCCACTAATGTAGAAGCCGAAAACGTCGTTGAATTGTGAACCAACCCATTCGTTGTATTCCTCAGAGGCAAAGGTGTATTTGAATTTCAAAGAGTCACCCTGAGGGACGATGTCGAATTCAAATTGTGTTGCATCGTACGTGGTTCTGCTTTGCGCTAGGTTCAGCAATGCGCTTCCAGGACAGTCGTTGTCGAAGAAGTCGCACGTACCTGCACTGGTAGAGCAGTTACCAATGGAATTGTTAGGACCAACGGCGTAGAGGGCCTTACCGGTTGTGAGAAGGAGACCTTGCGATGTTCCTAATTCCGTTCCAGCCGACTGATAATAACCATAACTGCTATCGCAAGCAGTTACCGTTACATTGGAAATTTGAACTCCGGGACCTACAAGGTTCTGCACCATTTGTTCCGGAGTCAGCGAAATATCCACACTCAATTGGGCGTGTGCTCCTTGCATGGCAAATGCACCGAATGCAGCCAGAAGAAGATTTTTGAAATTGAATCGTATCATAGTTGATCTGAAAAAATACATTGTTAATTTGGAAAATTCGCTTAGTTGCCTGTGCGTGCGTCAAGACAACGTTGGTCAAATGCATTGGTTTGTTGACCTTGCAACCACTCGGTTGCTGAGAGTCCGGTAAGCGTAGCGAGCTGTTTGAAACCTTCCGAACTGGAAGTTGTATTCAGTTTCTTCACGCAAATCACTTTCGCCGGAATGCATGCGGTTTCGATTATATAATTCCCGTCGACCTTGATTGTTTCATGTAATTCAGCGTACTTGTTGAAATCAAGTGTCGTGAATTCAAAATAAATCCGCTCCTGAGAAGGGGTAGTGGTTGCCTGAGCGAATGACGAAACGCACCCGTAAAGGATGCAAGCGACAATTAGAATGATTTTATTCATAGCATTTAGGGTGTTTTTTCCGACGTAAACGGGCTTGCTTACAATGGAAGTTGCAAATATGTTTCAAAAATCGCTAAAATAGAGAAAAATGCAAAAGATGATGATGAATGTTACGCGATTGAAAAGTTCTCATTCTATCTGATTGGTTTGTCTTAAAACTTCGTATAGGATGATACCCGATGCAACGGATACATTCAGCGAAGATGTTTTTCCGCGCATGGGAATGCGGACAATTTCATCTACCTTCCTCAGGGCTTCAGCAGAGATTCCTGATTCTTCCGAACCCATAATGATACAGGTGGGCATGGTCAAATCGATTTCGTAGAGTTCTTTTCTTGTTTTTTCAGAACAGGCTACAACGCGAATTCCTGAATGCTGAAGCACCTGTATGGAATGTGCAATTGACTTCACTCTGCATACTGGAATATTATAAAGCGCACCAGCTGATGTTTTGATGGCCTCTTCGTTTATTTGAGCACTACCTTTTTCCGGTACCAGTATGGCTTGTGCTCCCATGCATTCAGCATTTCTGCATATTGCACCGAAGTTGCGCACGTCGGTAACTCCATCGAGCATAACCAGCAGAGGAGTCTCCCCGGAATCGAATGTAGCGGTTATGATGTTTTCGAAGTTGCCATACGTAATGGGTGAAACAAATGCCACTACACCTTGATGGTTTTTAGATGTAATGGTGTTGAGCTTTTCTAAGGGTACGTATTGAAAAGGTATGTTGTGTTGTTGTATGAGAAGCTTTGTTTGAGAAATGATTTCACCCTGAAGTCCACGTTGAATGAGGACTTTATCAATTTCGTTTCCGGCGTTTATAGCTTCTTGCAGCGGACGCAGACCGAAGAGCATTTGATTGCGCTTCGGTCTCGGTTCGTTGTTATTGCGTGAAAAGGATGGTTGTCTGCGGCCTTGGTGGTTCATGATCTGGATCTCTATATGAAAGGAGCGCGCGAAGATAGTCGGAATGAAAGGAGCCAAAGAGGTTAGAATTGGCGTTAAAGAGACTCAATGAAGTGTGGTGTTAGGGCATTGTGAAATTATTTTCATGTTTTTTACTGCTGATGCTCAGCTGTTAACGAGGCAGTCGGATAATTTTTTTTATTTACTACTTGCGCGAATGAAAAAGAGGAGTACATTTGCACCCGCTTTTGAAAACAACAACGTTCTTTGGCAAACATCAAAAGCAGTGTAGTTAAGGGTTTCAGAAAAATATTTTCAAAAAAAAAATTGAAAATAAATTGGGAAACAACGAAACAACCACAGTATATTTGCCGCCCCGCTTCAAAAAGTGAAACGGGTTTAGTTGAAAAGTTCTTTGATATAATGCAGCAGCGAACAGGTAAATTATTTTAAGAAGCCAAGAGATTAAACATCTTTACAATGGAGAGTTTGATCCTG
>CALQJP020000064.1 GCA_943330925.2 Chryseobacterium gleum | reverse complement strand
AGTAAGCTCACCCTGCAAAGTAGTTTCGGTAGCATGCCAGATAATTTCATGTGCATCGCCTCCGAGCATGTGCGGTAGCACGTGACGAATGAGCTCATTGCCGAAATCCTCTGAAGCATCCTTGGGCAATTCGCACGGCAGATTGTCGATAGCCATTACACAAATGGCATCCTTCTCGTTCCATTCGCACTCCAAACCCGTAGAAGCATCATAGCCATAGAGAGCGTCTGCAATAGTGGAAGCCCTCAGGGTTGAGGCAATCGGACCGTTCACATCGCAACTCACATCGGCGATCACCTTACACTTCCAATTGGGATGTTGAAAATCATGCTGCGTGATGAGCACCGGATTTCCCGAAGCCCAGAGGTGGCAGGCAATGTAGAGATCGCTTGATCGCACCGTATCGGGAAGAGAAGATTGATAGAGCTGTGGATTGTTATAGAAATCGGCCTTATCAAAACCACCGCGATCCTTTCGAACGTAATAATCAGCTGTATCGAGGTGGGTATAGACCGGCTCGTTAAAATTCTCACTTAAAAATTCAGCTTCCGTTACCCTTCTCAAAGGAAGAAGCTTGAGGATTTCCTCAGCGCCATGGCCAACTCTTCCGAATCCCGTTACAACCACTCGCATCGTATCGGGCAGTTTAACGGTGGCAAGCTGCTGTTCGAGCTCAACTCTGTCTGCACATTCATGGGGAGCCTTTATGCTGAACAGTTTGTGCTTCAGACCAAACGCACGGAACGCGTGGTAAGCGCCCACGATACCTGCGTAACGACCAAACCCAATTAAGCGTTTCTTGTTGACGTCCTTGATGACTTCATAATCGATGAGGCGAATCTTTCTATCCAGAATAGCCTTGAGCAACTTCGCATTGTAGGGCTGTTTTTTAAACGTGTGTGAAAAGAACATGTACGACTTACCCGGTATGAGCATGTCAACAGGCACTTCCTTTACACCGATGATGAGGTCGCAATCCGACAAATCTTCCTGAAGCTCCAGACCCGCGGCAGTGTATTCCTGATCGGTGTATTTGCGAATAGGGCTAGGCTGCACAACCACGTCGACTCCCATTTGAGACTTCACCAGGGCGCATTGTTGAGGAGTAAGCGCCACTCGATGATCGGGCGGAACTTTTCCTTCACGGATGATTCCAATTTTCTTGATTGTCATTGAATCAATTTTCCGCAAAAATACCCTTTGCCGAGAGCTATCGAGAGCGAAAAGAAAAAAGCTTGCGGAATGACTTAGTGTAAATTGTGAGGGTAAACGCGCAGAGGCGAATTATCTTTGCGGGGTTCTTTGACATTATTCCTATTGCCTTGTCAACCTGCGCAAGCAGCACAAGCAAGAAATTTGGGCCCGTTCCCCGGATTTGACAGCAAGAAGAATAGCTGGGCAAGCATGCAGAGCGTTTTGCAGGATAGCTCTTAAATCTGAAACTGCAAGTCAGAAATGACAACACTTCTTACGCGCTTGCAGCCTAATCACCGGGTGTGATTACGCCTAATCACGAATTGGATTCGTGACAAGCACTGTCTCGTCGGATGACCCCGCTCTTGGTCGCCGGCAATGAGGCTTCATCAAAGAGAGATCGCGAGAACCGAAGCTTGTAGGCAATCGTTAAAAACTCAAAGCTAAGTGGAGGTTTGGCTGTTCGTGGCCTGGCCTTCATCGAAAACCAATTGCGAACTAAGCATGTAGAAAACTTAGAAATTCCTTGTTTGGACGTGGGTTCGACCCCCACCGGGTCCACCAGAAAATGAGCTTCGGCTCATTTTTTATTTTAGGGCAATTAGCTCAGTTGGTTCAGAGCACTACCTCGACAAGGTAGGGGTCACTGGTTCGAGCCCAGTATTGCCCACCACAATTGTCTTCAAAAGAAAGAGACGGAAAAACCGTCTCTTTCTTTTTTCATTCGTCTTCCTTTTTTCGGAAATCAATATTGTACGTCAGCGCCGCCTGCAGAGTATGATTGCGCTCGGCCTGAATACCATCTTTCTTTACGATGTACTGATTGAGGTATCCCAGTTGAATATTGCATGCCGCGTTGAAACGCCAGCCAAGCGCAGCGTAGAGTCGATTTTGATCCAAAACGTTTTTAGCGATCCCTCTTCCAAATCCCAGAAAAGGTTCATCGTATGCGGCAAAGAACAACGTGTTATCTGCCATTTCTTTTCTGGACAAAGGAACCGTCAGCAAAAGACGATAGCGCACACGTTGCCGAAAATAGAACCCATCCTGTGTGTATACTCCCTCGGCGTCTTTCACCCAATTCTCGATGAAACGCTGCTCCAAGCGATAACGGTTCTGTATATCGACCCGACCAACCTTCGATTTTGTGATGATCTGCTGCCAGATTCGCTGTTCATTATTACTGTGAGCAATGGGCTGATCGCCATAACGAAACGAACGAATCCATCCATAACCGGCAGTGTATTGGACACCATTTTTGGCGTAATAATCAACCCCCAATCGCAACAGCGACTGCTGCCAATGCTCAAACCCGTCGGCACGTCGCCACTGGTATTCGGTATGCAATCCCCAACGATCTGAAATGCGGTGATTGCCGAAATACATGAGCCATGCGTGTTGCTGGTCGGAAATATCCTTTTGTGCTGATGCATTCAGAGAAAGCAACACAGCACAAAAGAAAAAATAAAACGTCCATTTCATAAGGTTACTTTCTTCGTTGCGCTGCCAGCGGATGCTTGCTGTTTCCGACTGGCTTCAGCTCATCGATACCCAAAATGATCAGCTCACCACCGGCCTCTTTGAAATCATCTTTTATATGATGCAGAATTTCGATTACTGAATGATCGATAAAATTACATTTCTGAAAGTCGATTGTAACACGCGAAGTCATATCGCAGGAAATCAGCTTTTTCTTAATTGGAATAAAGTTACTGAACACCGCAGCCTCTTCAATTCGTATTGTCGCATCGGCTACACTCATTTTGGGTTTGAACAGAACACTGAACGACACGCCGCGCGCCATGTGCATGATAAACTTGAGGACAATTCCTGCCGCAATTCCGAGTAACAAATCTGTTGCAAGCGTTACTACGATGGTTGTTACAAAAATCACAATTTGATCTTTCCCAATTCTAGCCATGTGTCCAAACTCGCGAGGGTGAGCTAATTTCCAACCGACACCGATGAGCATCGCAGCCAAAGCCGACTTTGGAATCAAATCATCAAACGAAACTTCGAAGCTGAGGAACATGAAAATGAACAATCCGTGAAAGAAATTTGCCCAACGCGTTTGAGCGCCATTGGAAACATTGGCCGAAGAGCGAGCCACCTCACTTATCATGGGCAGTCCACCCAACACTCCCGTTATCATATTGCCGATACCCACAGCAACGAGGTCCTTATCTGGGTTGGATCTTCGCTTGTAAGGATCTTGTACATCGATAGCCTTTACGGTTAGAAGTGCTTCGATGGAGCCAACGAGTGCAAACATGACAACGTACTTAATGAATAATGCAGGCAAGTGAAGCCCCCCAAAATCAACTTGCACGCCGAGGAGTTCGAACAAATTATGATCGAACTTGAGCATAGGTGAATACCCCTTTTGAACAACGGCTCCCATAGCGTCGTGCACATCGGCGGTGTTATGGAGGCCGAGCAATTTAGCGAGCGGAATAGCGACCAGTAGCACAACCAACGCCGCGGGGATTTTTCTCAGCGACTTCCAAGGCATCATGGGCCATGCGAAAACAATGAACAAACTGGCACCACCCACAATCAGCACATCGACATGCGCCGTGATATTCGCGATGGTATTTTTAAGTTCCAGCAGTAACTCCAGCGGTTCGACCATTGGCCGACCCTCTTGGGTTAGCGGGTTCATACCCACAAGCACGTGCGCCTGTTTGCTGATGATAATAATTCCAATTGCTGCGAGCATGCCATGCACTGCCGAAATGGGAAAGAAATCACTGAACGAACCGAATTTGAGCAAACCGAAAATGATTTGCAATGCCCCAGCAACAACGATTGCACCGAGAGTAAGTTTCCATCCCAACTCGTTGTTGCCATTTCCAAATTCAGCCACAGCACCTGCAACAATTACAATAAGACCAGCGGCCGGACCCTTTATAGTAAGATGAGAGCCGGCGAAAAAACTCACCACGAGTCCACCAATCATCGCTGTTATAAGTCCATAGAGCGGTGGAAAATCGGATGCAGCCGCAATGCCTAAACTCAAAGGAAGCGCAATTAAGAAAACCAAAAAACCGGAAAGCATGTCTGACTTATAGTTTTGACGCAATCCATTCAAGCCATCCGATGGTACTATTTTCTTTTTCATAGTTTGGAGTTAAGATGATCGATAAGATGATTCGTAAACAGAGCGCACCGAAGGCCCTAAAAAGACCCGTGCAAAAATTCGAATAAGGGAAAGACCGTCGAGAATAAAGCTCAACGAAACCAATACAGCCAAGCCAATTTGATCTTCGTGAATGTGCCCGAAAATCAGATCCTCACCGATAAACGTTGGTGTAATCGGAAAGCCGGAAAGCGCGAGACAGCAGAAGAAAAAGGCCATCGACAATTTGGGGTAATACTTGACAAATCCGTGAAAGCGGTCGAGGTTGATGTTGCCCTCGCGTGACTTGAGAACAGAGAGAAGAGCATAGCCACTCAAGCCGCCAATGGCAATGCCACTGAGATAAATCAGATTGTGACTCATGCTGTAGTTCTCATTCAGCGAAATGGCAATAGCGACAGCAACATGGTTTGCCATTACCAGCCACCAAGCTTCAAATACCTTTTCACGCTCGGTAAATGACTTCAACACCATAACCACACCCAACAATGCAAACATGAAACTGAGTGTATGCATTATACCATGCGATAGGTTGATTGCAGATGAATAATGTAATAACGGCAGCGAAAGCATGCCAAAGAGTAGGACCGCCAATTTCCAGCCGTGGAGGAAATTCAATTTGCGTCCTACGAATTTGAATGGGTGCCAAAAAAAGCGATAGAGCATTCCATCCAGAAAGAACTCCTTCATGCCAAGAATGTAAAATGTTGCAGCCAAGCGCTTCGGCAAATAACTCTCTATCGATTTAGCGGAAGGGTGAAAATTAAAGAACTGCTCGCGAATCAAATAGCTCACAGAAGAGGGAGACACTAGCAATTGATAGGTGCGCAAGAATGCATTTCCCGCGAAGTGAAAAAGCGCCAGGTCTGTCCAACCCATTGCTATTTCAATAAACATGAGCCCTATCTGAGAAGCGCTTCCATATGCAATTTGCGCCTTGATGGAAGACTGTACCCTAGCAATACCGCTTGCAACAATTGCTGTAGCGAATCCGACAGTTCCAATTAAGATTCGGGCACTGAACTGAGACTGCCAGATTGGAAATGTTCGGAGTAGGAGAAATACACCCAAATGCACGGAAAGTGACCCGTAAAAAATCGCACTTGAAGGAGTGGGCCCTTCCATAGCTCGGGGCAACCACGATGTAAAAGGCAACTGCGCAGACTTTGCAGCAGCTGTTACTAGCACAGCGATTGCGATGAATGCGCCTATTAGAGAATGTTCAGAAAGCACACTGTTCACTCCCGTCACATCGGAAAGTTGAGCAAACGTTACATTTTGATTCCACAAATGATGGCTCAACCACATGGCCAGGATAATTCCGATATCTCCAACGCGATAAATGGAAAACACTTTAACAGCATTCTTGATGGGCAGATAGCGATCTCTATAGAAAGCTATGAGCAAGAAAGAGCTCACCCCAAGAAATTCCCAACCGACAAAAAGTGTTTCAATATTTCCTGAGAGCACTGCCACCGAATAACCCAAATAGAAAAAGAGCAGCGTATTGAAAAAGCGCTTGTATCCCGGTTCTCGGTGCATGTAATATTGACTGTAACGAGCAACGAGTAGAACCAAAAAAGTTCCTACGGTAAAAAAGACAAGCGAAATCTTATCCCAATAAAAGTCTATAAAGAACTCATAATGTTCCGAATGATAGAGCAACAGATCACGCTCGTCAATAACATTACCTCCCTGATAAATCCAAAGCACATCGTAGCAAACTGCAATTACAAAATTGACTAACACCGCAGCGAAAACAGTCCATGCTATTGCGTTCTCATTCTTCTTAGGGATAACAAGCGAGAGCAAAAACCCAATGGCCGGAATAAGTATGAAGGCTGATAGGAAGTGATTGGGCATAATCAAGCAATTTTGAGAACTGGAATAGTATCGGTGTGCCGCAGGATGTATGCATCAATATCCTTTACCTCGGGGGGTGAGTAGGCGGGTGAATAGGCGTTGAAACGTCCGTTCTGAAAAATGGAAATAGCCCGAGTTTCGGGATGCGCCGCGGCTAGTATTACCCATTCATTTTTGAACCATTCGTAGGTTGCCGCATCTCGCTGAATAACTTCAAGAATAACATCCTCCACATGTTCGACCACCACGAGCAAACGCACGGGCTCATGCACTTCAATCATTTGACTTGGTAAACCCGGGCGCAAATCACCATCGATACCATTTGCAACAGCAAACAACCCCATTACGTTGTGCGGCAACTTTGAACCGGCACCCAGTTTTTGATTGTCGACGCGCGAAAAGAAATACTCAAGATTAATTCCACCGCATACCGGAGCAACGGCCCGCAGGATAGGAAAAAGGTAATCACCCTTGGGATCGACACGATAGTCGAATGAATTCATAAAAGCCCGTCTATCCAAAAAAAGATGAGAGGTCAAATCACGTCGGCCAACCACACAGGCTGCATTGGTAGCGTGATTAAGTTCGGGGCGCGGCTCGAACAAGGTAATAGAGCGCATTTTAATTTGCTTGTGCAGTTCATGCACATTCAAACTTGAATCGACATTAATAAACCTTCTTGATCGCTCTCGTGCATTTTTGGCAAGCGCATTCTGAAACAAAAGAACATGCTCCTTGTACGTTTGTGCGTTTTGTTGAGATAGCGCTGCCTCATCAAAAAACTCGATTTCATCGCGGGTTGTGTCGTGTAAAGCACCCACAAACTGTGTCGATTCAGGGATGCGAATACCTCTTTCAAACAAGAGCCCACGCACTTCCTGTTTATTGGCCATCTCGCAAAAAACACGTGCGTTCACCGAGCCAGCCCTGCCTGAGCAAGCGCCGCAATCATATGCAGCGTAGTGAGGATTATTGGTGCTGCTCGCTCCATGACCTAAGATATAAACGATAGGAGCAAAATCGTCGACAAGGCCTATACTTCGAAGTGTAGACTCAACCCGATTGGCCATCTCTTCGCAAGAAAATCCAACCAGCAAATCGCTCTCCCTTTCATCGCTAACCCTTTCTATCTGCAACGCAGACTGTTTACTCATGTGTTGGAAAGAAGAAGCAGCGCCCGGTTGAAACCTCGGATTAAAGACATTGATGGCAAGTTTAAGCGCAGACCAGAAGCCCAGGGTTTGACTTACAAGCCAGCCGCCCAAAAACGAATGCGCCTCTTTGCCCAGGTGAAAATCGCGTTTGCGTATAGTGTCGGTTGATACCTCTCTTATTAAGTACTTAGGATTTACCGGAGCCGGGCAGAGTTTCGTTTTGAATTTACCCTCAATTGGTTGATAGTAAAACTCCACCCCGAAAAACCCCGGCGTTCCATAGGTGTAGCAATTAGGGTCTTCATTTTCGAGGTAACGGCGCAACGAGCATTCGCGATCATCAATACAGAAAATCGCTTGGAATGAATGGTTGCGACGGCCTCTCAATTCCGTATTCGGTGTATGAATGCCGCCTAGCACAGTATCGTAATAACTCCATTCGTAGGCGAGATGCCAGAGAAACAAAACCTCCTCCAACTCTGAAACAGGTACCTCTTCAAATAAATCAGGAACGCTCATGAGCGCATCATTACTAAGCTGTTTCCACTCATGGCCCAGCGCATATTCTAACGCATCTATTTCCAATGCAAGCTCCAGGAATATGACATCCTCAAGAGTAATTTGTCTGCTATCGAGTAATGTGTTCGGTTGGTGTTGAACAGTAGCCACCATGCCCGACCAACCCTGATGGGCGAATTGCTGATCGAACAGATATTGCGCATACTTATCCTCGTTACCCAACAACTGATCGAGCAGCTCACGAATGCCGGCATCGCGATTCATAAAAATATCTCGCCCACGCTTGGTTCTAAACAAGCTTACTGCGGAGTCAGACTCTAGCTTTCGCAAGGCATCGAGAAACGGCATATCGGCACCAGGAAAGCTCCAGATGGAAATACCCTGATCCATGAAATTGCACAACAGGCGAAATAAAATGGGATGAACCAATGAGTCGAGATCAATTTTATGATTGCGCTTCCAAAGGCCTCTCAATAGTCCGATACGCGGTGGTTCGGGAACATCGAAAACACGGTTAACCATTTGATCCAACCAGAAATCCTTTCGGTCCTTCCCCTTTTTTTCATGCACAACACGACTTAAAATATCTTGATGAATACGACCAGATTGATAGGCCAACCTATACTCCTTCAAGGGCAATAGCACGCGATATCCGAACCTTCTGGATGCAGCACGGATGCCATCCTGGAAAGGCAAATCCTGAAACGCATGTAGCGTATTATGATGTATGAAGTCTTTGAGCGGGGCTTGTGCAGGCAGCTGATGCATTAAGGCATCAATTGCTTTTCCCAAATCAAAAGAATTGATTGATTCTTTGGTATAAAGCATAATGTGTTGTTCAAAAAATTACTCGACGTCACGCAGTAACTTTTGAATTTCACAACCTTAGATTCAGCACATAGATGTAAAATTCCGAGGACCTTAATAAGTAGTCAAATTTAGATGAGCCTGAAATCAAACAGGAGTATTCACTGTGACGTGAATCATGTTTGCAACTTTCCAAATGCGAAGGAGAATCGTCATTGAACTCATCCTCCTGATCATCGCATTCTTCGGCACCTTCGCACTCCAGCAGCCACGCATCGTTCATTGGGTTGCCCTCTTCAGACCAACTCAAATCGAATGTTGCCGATAAAGCACTTCCGAAAGCCAATGCTTCCCTGCCTGCTATGAGCATGGCAATGGTAAAGCTGATTATTCGGAGGGATAATTTCATTTGGAGCGGCAAGGAACAGATTAAGGACGCCCCAACATTCAACTTTGACGAATCCTTAACAATTCAAGCCAGTCACAATTACATCAACGCAGGAAGCACGGGAGCCATGCACGAGCCAAAGCCAATGCGCACTCCGTCGCGCTCTGCATACCCGCGCATGATTACAGCATCACCATCTTGGATAAATGCGCGCTGCGAGCCGTCGTTCATTGCAACAGGCTTCGTTCCTTTCCAAGCAATCTCGAGCATGCTTCCATACGAACCCTCATGAGGCCCGCTGATGGTGCCGCT
>CALQJP020000063.1 GCA_943330925.2 Chryseobacterium gleum | reverse complement strand
TGGCTGAGGCGACCCAATTTATTACCATTGAAGACAACGTTGCACCTGAATTCACATTTGTACCTGAAGCACGATTCTTCGAATGCGGTGAAACGTATACGCAGCCACAAAGTGCTGAAGCGGTTGACATTTGTGACCCAACCGTAACCGTCAGCTACACTTCAACACCAGCTGCTGGTGATTGTCCACAACAAGAGTTAATCATCCACACCTGGACTGCTACCGACGATTGCCTGAATACAACTGTGGTAACCGTAACTGACATTATTACGGTTTGTCCTGAAGTTGTGGAAGTAACCGCATGCAATTCATACACTTGGTTTGAAACTGCCTATACAGTTTCAGGAACCTATGAGCATGTGGAAACCATCAATGGTTGTGAAGTGGTTTATGTTATTAACCTGACAATCACTCCACGTATAACTCCTACGTTCAGTGCAGTAGGTCCATTCTGCAGCGGTTCTGTTATACCTGCATTGCCAACGGTATCTACCAATGGTATTCAGGGTACATGGTCGTCGGCTATCAACAACACCGCAACTACTAACTACACATTCACTCCGAATGCAGGTCAGTGTGCGAATGGTGCTTCTCTGACAATCACCATCAACCAGCCGGTTACACCAACGTTCAACGCAGTTGGTCCGTTCTGCCGTGGTGCGAGCATTCCTGCTTTGCCAACTACATCAGTAAATGGTATTCAGGGCCAATGGTCGCCTAACATCAACAACTTGGCAACGACTACCTACACATTCATTCCGAATGCAGGTCAGTGTGCTACAACCACAACCCGCACTATCACCATCAACCAGCCTTCATCGGCTCAGGTGAGTGCAACAGCTTGCAGCAGCTACACGTGGAATGGACAGACGTACACCAATTCAGGTGTATATAGCTACAACACCACAAATGCAGCAGGATGTGACAGCACGGTTACTCTGACACTTACCATCAATACACCTAGCGTTGCTGCTACGTTTATTACAGCAAATCCAGGATTTAGTATCACAACCGGATCTTCTGTAACGCTTACCGTAAATGGCGGTTCATTGGGAACCGGAGCAGTTTGGAAGTGGTATCGCGGCACCTGCGGCGGAACCTTCGTCGGAACAGGCTCGAGCATTACCGTTTCCCCAACAAGCACTACAACTTACTTCGTGCGTGCTGAAGGATTGTGCAACACTACTGCGTGTATCTCACGCACGGTAACTGTAACTCCACCTTGCGGACCACAATCGTTGGTGAGCAATGCGCCGAACAACACAACGTGCTATGGAACCGCGGTAACCCTTACTGTTGGAGGCACCCTTCAAAGCGGTGGCTCATGGAAATGGTACAGAAACGCTTGTGGTGGTATCTGCGTAGGTTCAGGTTCTAGCCTCGTGGTTATGCCGACTTCAACGACGACTTACTTTGTTCGTTCAGAGGGAGGTTCATGCGGAACTACTTCATGCATGTCGATTACCGTTATCGTAAACAATGTACCTAACCGTCCGGCCTACATCACCGGTCTTACTTCCGGTTTGTGTAACCGCACAGGTGTTACTTATTGCACACCTGCAGTAAGCGGTGCCACTTCTTACCAATGGTCAGTTCCAACAGGTGCTACCATCGTAAGCGGTCAAGGCACTACTTGCATCACGGTTAACTTCAGTGGTTCATTGGGAAGCAACAGCATTTGCGGTTACTCAGCGATATGTGTTCGTGCCGTGAACTCTTGCGGATTGAGCCAGGCTCGTTGTGTGAACTTGTATACTGCACCGACCGGCTTTGCTTGCATTAATGGTATGAGCATAGTTAATCAAAATGTTACGACAACATACTCAGTAAGCAGTGTGAGTGGAGCGACATCTTATAACTGGATTGTTCCAACAGGTTGGACTATTTTGAGTGGACAAGGAACTACTTCGATTTCCGTATTGACAGGAGCGAATTCAGGAAGTGTTTCTGTGACTCCTTCGAATGCCTGTTCTGCCGGAACTCGTATAAGTAAGTATGTGACTGTTTGCCGACCAGGCTTCCGCGACGCTGAAGTCAGCGAACTTGAAATTCCGGATGCCATTCTTTATCCGAACCCGGCTAACGAATCGTTCACCATCGAAAGTGGCGATGCATTGCCTTCGTTCGTAGAAGTAATGGATATTTCAGGAAAGGTTGTATTCAATGGCACCGGTGTTCGTCAAGTGAACACTCAGCAATTGACAGCCGGCATTTATCTTGTTCGCATCTACTTCAACGATGAGATTCAGACGAAGCGCCTTGAAATCATGCATTGATCGCATCTCTAAATAAAGCCTTTGAAAAATCCCGGTAAATCCGGGATTTTTCTTTTTCAAAAACCTGATTATCAGACTGAATAACTTTTGCTCGCGGCAGGTTGCCAGTTTCACTTTTCATAACTACCCTTGCAACGCAAATTTTTTGGCGGTGACTCGAACCTAAACGAAAGCTAACCCTTTGATTAGTTGGAGCCTACCGCATACATTTTTCTATGATTCATTACGTTCGAGGTAAACTAGTTGAGAAAAGTCCAGTGCATGCTGTTGTAGACTGCAATGGCATGGCCTATTACCTGCACATTTCACTTGGAACTTTCGGTAAGCTCGGTGAGGCAGAGAACATTACCATGTATACTCACTTCAACATAAACGGCAATGACTTTTCGACACATTTGTTCGGCTTCGCCGACGAATCAGAGCGCGACGTGTTCCGCAAGCTCATTTCTGTAAGCGGTGTTGGCCCCAACACCGCTCGGATGGTGCTCAGCGGCCTGAGCACTGAAGAGGTGAAGCAAATGATTTTGATGCGCGATGTGGCCGGATTCAAACGCATTAAGGGAATTGGCGAGAAAACGGCGGAGCGCATCATCATTGATCTGCACGACAAAGTAGCCAAGTCGGGTGAAGTAATGGTCGAAAAAATTGGCGTGCCGCACAATATCCAAAAACAGGAAGCGTTAGCGGCCCTGACTTTATTAGGATTAGATAAAACCAAAACCGAAAAACTCATTGACAAAATCATGGTCATGCAGCCTGGAATTGCCTTAGAAGACCTGATTAAGCAAGTATTGAAGCAACTGTGACGAGAAGAATACTGACATCCAACAAGCTAGCTTTGGCTGCAAGGCTTTGCTTTGTGCTGTCGTTTAGTGCGCTGGTATGGCTGGGGATGGCCAATCCAAACTATCGTCATTTAGCTTCTACATCACCCAAACGCCCCACAACTGAAATTGCTGCAGCAGACACCATTGGAGACTTGGTGTGGCCGGTAGAAGACAACGTAAATCCCTCCGACGATGCCGGCGGCATCAATATTCCACTTCCCGACAACATTCAGTATTCCGTTGAATACAACCCGATCACCGGGCAATATGAAGTAGTACAATCCGTAGGAGGGAAATTCGACTATCGCCCCCGCACATCCATGACGCTCGAAGAGTACATGGAAAGCCAGCAAAGCGAGAACATCAGCTCCTATTGGAAAGAGATTCAAGAAGAGGAAGACGAGGCCAATCGCGAGTATTCTAAAGTCATCAAAATCGGCAGTGAAGGATTCGAGAACATTTTCGGCTCTAATGAAATTGAAATCCGCCCGCAGGGCTCTGCTGAACTTACCTTCGGAGTAAACTCATCCAAAACCGACAACCCTCGTATTCCCGAGCGTCAGCGCCGCATCACTACCTTCAACTTCGACCAGAAAATTCAGCTGAATGTGGTGGGTAACATTGGTACCCGCATGAAGCTGAATGTGAACTACAACACCGAGAGCACGTTCGATTTTGAAAACCAGATGAAGCTGCAATACACCGGCGACGAAGACCAAATCATCCAGGGTATTGAATTGGGTAACGTTTCGATGCCACTCAGCGGATCGCTCATTCAAGGTAGCAGCAGTTTGTTTGGCGCCAAGGTCTCAACTAAGTGGGGCCGACTGCGCAACACAACCGTTGTATCACAGCAGCGCGGCGAACGCAAAGAGATTACGATTCAAGGAGGAGCACAATCGACCAACTACGACATCACCGCCGACAACTACGAAGCGAATCGTCACTACTTCCTTTCGAGCTGGTTTCGCGAAGAATACGACCGCGCCATGGGGTCACTGCCTGTCGTAGGCAGCGGCGTGAACATCACGCGTATTGAAGTATGGCTGGTGAATTTGCAGTCGAACACACAGGATGTGCGCAACGCCGTTGCCTTCACTGACCTCGGTGAGGCACCGGAATATATGTCGAGCGACATTACCGATGGCGCCGGTGGATTGCCTCTGCAAGACAACATTCTCTTCGACAACTCCAACATTGCAGTTACGACAGCCGGCAATCCTTCGAACCTCAACAACGACATTTACCTCGAAACAACCGGAACCGATCCGTCCAATCCGAACTCTGCTTTCTCACAAGGTGTGCTCAGCGGCAGCCAAGCCATACAGGCGCTCTCAACCAACACTGCAGGAGGTTATAGTAACATGCAAAACGGCACGCACTACGAGCGCGTAAACAACATGCGTAAGCTCACACCTACCGAATTCAGTTACAATACGCGCCTCGGCTTCATCTCATTGAAACAATCGCTCAACAATGCCGAAGTGCTTGCGGTTTCCTATGAATACACGCTCAACGGCAACACCTATCAAGTAGGTACCATTTCACAAGATGGCTTTGCTGCCCCTCAGGCGCTCATTCTGAAGTTGCTCAAACCCAGTATTACGCGCGTGAAATTGAGTAACAACGCGCAAGCTCCGCTGTGGGCCAACATGATGAAGAACGTCTATTCACTCGGCGCGTTCGGCATTGCTCCTGAAAATTTCAGACTCGATGTTTGGTACAACAACCCTACTACGGGAGTAAACCAAAACTACATTCCTCGACAACCGCTCGATGGACAAATACTGCTTCAAGTGCTCAACCTCGATAAGATTGACGCACAGCAAATGCCCTACCCCGATGGGTTCTTCGACTTCATTCCCAATGCATCCACCAATGGGGGGCTCATCGATGCGCAAAACGGCCGCATCTACTTTCCGGTGGTAGAACCCTTTGGTAATCACCTCGCGAAAAAAATCCGTGACGGACTGCCTGGGCAAGACGCTTTGGCCAATCAGATTATTTCGCAGGTTGTGTTCCAACCACTGTATGACTCTACCAAAACAGCGGCGCAAATTCTTTTTCCGAATCTCAACCGCTATCGCATCAAAGGGCAATATCAGTCTTCATCGGGCTCTGAAATTTCGCTCAATGCCTTGAATATTCCACAAGGATCGGTAGTGGTAACGGCTGGTGGAATTAAACTCACTGAGGGTGTAGACTATACCGTCGATTACAACTTGGGGCGTGTGCGCATTTTGAATGAAGGCATCCTGAGCAGCGGTCAACCCATCAAGGTTTCGACTGAGAGCAACTCCATGTTTAATCTGCAATTCAAGACCATGATTGGAAGTCGATTCGACTACAAATTCAATGAACACTTTGCAGCTGGCGCCACCTTCCTCAACTTGCGTGAACGCCCGGTAACTCAAAAGGTGAACATGGGGGATGAGCCTGTCAACAACACCGTGCTCGGCCTTGATCTGGCGTACCAAAAAGAAGCACCCTGGCTTACACAATTGGTTGACCGCATACCACTGATTGATACCAAGGCAAAATCAAATATCTCGTTTTCTGCTGAAGGAGCAAAGTTGTTTCCTGGTCACAGCAGGGCGATTTCCAAAGATGGTAACTCGTACCTCGACGATTTTGAAGGAAGCCAAAGCATCATCGATTTACGCAGCCTCAACCAATGGTTCATGGCTAGTACGCCAAAGCAACAAACCAACTTGTTTCCCGAAGGAAATTTCGAGGATAGTCTTATCTACAATTACAACCGTGCACGCTTGAGCTGGTATGTAATTGACCCGTTGTTCTTCCGCACCACGAGCGGACTCACGCCACAGAACATTATTGACGACAACTGGTACAGCGATCATCGCATGCGCGAAATCCTGGAAAGTGAAGTATTCCCGAACCGACAACTGCCTCCGGGAACTCCGCCGAACATTGCTACGTTCGACTTGAACTATCAACCCTCTGAACGGGGCCAATACAACTTCGAGCGTCCGTTCGGAACAAACGAATCGGCAGGGTTAACGCAAACCGGAAAACTCCTCGACCCGGAAAGCAGATGGGGTGGAATACAACGCGCATTGACGACTACCGACTTTGAAGCGAGCAACGTACAGTTCATTCAATTCTGGTTGATGGACCCGTTCAACGACGACAGCGAAAACACCAACGGCGGTGACTTGTATTTCAACTTAGGTAACGTTTCGGAAGACGTGTTAAACGACAACAACTGGACGTACGAAAACGGATTCCCAAGTCCAAACTCACCCTTAGATACTGACACTTCAACCTGGGGCCTTTACCCCTCACCCAACAACTTCAACGTTGTAAATGCATTCGATAATTCAACCGGCAGTTATGCCTCACAAGACATTGGATTGGACGGGTTGAACAGCAATTCTGAATCAGGCTTCTTCTCGGATTGGTTGACGGAAGTGAACAGCTACCTCAATGATTCAGCCTACTCCGCTTATGCGCAAGACCCATCGAACGATGACTTCAAGTATTTCCGCAGCTCACAGGCAGATGGAGCGGAGTTGAATACACTGGAGCGCTACGTTTACTTCAACAACAACGAAGGCAACTCCAACACTGCTACACCCGACGGCTATCCCATTACCGCTACGACCCTTCCAAACTCAGAAGACATCAACCAGGACATTACACTGAACAATATTGAAAGCTATTTTCAATACCGCGTTAGTCTGAGAAAAAATGATTTGGGCGAAGCAAACATTGGCCGCAACTACATCACAGACAGTTTCGAAACTACCCGCTCGGTAGCTGACGGCACGGAGCGAAAAATTCGCTGGTATCAATTCAAAATTCCAATCAAAGAATTTGAAAACCGCTACGGTGGAATTGCTGACTTCCGCTCTATTCGCTACATGCGTGTTTTCCTGAAAGGGTGGCAACAACCTGTAACACTTCGCTTCGCGAGATTGGAATTGGTACGCGGCGAATGGCGCAAATTCGACGGCGCATTGAAATCGCCCGGAGAAATTGAAATGGGCGATCCGCCGCCAACCATTTTCAACATCGCCGCAGTTAACATCGAAGAAAATGGAAATCGTGAGCCTGTGCCTTACGTGGTTCCTCCCGGCATCATTCGCGAGCAAGACGTAGCCAGTGCCAACTTGCGCAGTCTGAATGAGCAATCGTTGTCGTATCAAATTTGCAATCTCGAAGATGGCGACTCACGCGCAGCGTATCGCACAGTAAACTTCGACTTACGCCAATACAAGCGTTTGCGCATGTTCTCGCACGCAGAAGCACTGGGAATTGAAAGCGAACTGAAAGACAAAGACCTTACTGTGTTCATTCGCCTGGGTTCCGATTTCAACGACAACTACTACGAGTACGAAATTCCGATGAAGGCTACTCCGTGGTACACGAGCGACGATGAGGCTATTTGGCCAGAAGAAAACAATTTCGACATCTTCATCAAGGACCTTCAAAACCTGAAGGCAAATCGTCCGCCCGGCACCCCTATTTCCAGCGAATACACTTCTCGCGTGGGCGATGCGAAAATCACCGTGAAAGGAAATCCGAATATCGCGAACGTTACCATCCTCATGATCGGTGTGCGCAATCCCGCCAAATTAGGAAACGTGTTTGCGACAGACGACGATGGCAAATCGAAGTGCGCCGTGATTTGGGTGAATGAGCTGCGCTTGTCGGAGTTTGATGAAACTGGAGGTTGGGCAGCGGTTGCGCGCCTGAATGCAACACTTGCCGACTTCGCCACATTGGCTGTTGCCGGAAACATGTCGACACCAGGATGGGGCACGCTCGAACAAACCGTGCAAGAGCGACAGCAAAAAACAGTGGTTGGAATTGATGCAAACTCCACTCTGCAACTCGGTAAGTTCTTCCCTGAAAAATGGGGTGTGGCGCTACCGATGTATGTAGGCTATTCGGAAACCGTCAACACACCGCGTTTCAGCCCGCTGCAGCCCGACCTGGAAATGGGCGACCTACCCAATGTCAATAAAGACATCAAAAAGAAATCACAAGACTATGTGAAGCGGCGCAGCATCAACTTCACCAATGTGCGGATTTCCCCTAAGAAAGGAGGAGCCTCTGCCGACGCCGGAAAAACGCCGCCTGCGGGAGGAGCCACGCCACCCCCTGCACCACCTGCCGGTGGCGGAGGAGGCAAGGAACGCTTCTATAACATTAAAAACTTTTCGGTGACCTATTCCTACAACGAGGAATACAAGCGCGACATCAACATCGACTGGCGACTTCACAAAACCTACCTCGGTGCATTCGATTATTCATTTACGAATAAGCCAAAAGAAATTAAGCCCTTCGAAAAACTACCGGTAATCAAAACATCCAAATACCTGAAGTGGATTAAGGACTTCAACTTCTATCCCAGCTACAAGCAGATTGGTTTCCGCACCGAAATGAATCGCGGATATGAAACCAGTCGCATACGCAACAACACACTCGAGCTTACCGGTGTGTATAGCGACATACTGCTCACCACACAAGTGCAGAAGACCTGGAACTGGACACGCGCTTATACCTTCAAATACGACTTAACCAAGAGTCTGAAATTTGATTTCGCTGCGAATACAACAGCCCTGGTAGGCGAGCCACGCGGTGTGATTGACAAGGAAAACACGGAATGGTTTGACGCTTACAAAGACACTGTGTGGAGCAATATACAGGCAGGTGGCAACAACACTACCTATAACCACAACGTGAACGTGACCTACAAGCTGCCTTTCGATAAGTTTCCGCTTATTGACTTCATCAGCAGCGATGCTCGCTATGCTGCTACCTATCGCTGGGACCGCGCGCCTTTCTCGCAAGACTCACTGGGCAACACCATTCAGAACACACGCCAATTGCAGCTCAATGTGCAGGGTAATTTAGAAACGCTGTACAACAAGGTGCCCTTGTTGAAAGACATCAATACAGGCAAGAAACCCAAAGACGACAAAAAGAAAAACGAGAAAGAAGATCCAACGAAGAAAGATGGATTTGGCAAGGATGAAAAGGAAAAAGAAGAAAAGCGCGATCCTATTAACCCAAGCCATGTGGCGCTTCGCTTCCTGATGATGGTGCGCAGTGTAAACGGAACTTACACGCGCAACGAAGGAATGTTGCTTCCAGGTTATGCGCAACCCTCGAAAATTCTGGGTATGGATGAAAGTTTCAACGCCCCCGGAATTCCGTTCCTTGTTGGGCAGCAGAACACCGACATCTGGGGCGACCCAACCGGCGAAAACTTTGCCCTCAATGCTGCGGCCAATGGTTGGCTTGTGCAATTGCCTTCGCTCAACACACAATACAACGAAACGTATTCCGAAACGTGGAACTATAAAATCAATCTAGAGCCTA
>CALQJP020000062.1 GCA_943330925.2 Chryseobacterium gleum | reverse complement strand
GCCAATTGGAATCGATATCAAGGAGCGCAAGCTCACATTGCCTTTGATAGTGGCCATGCGCAACGCACAGCCTGCTGAGCGAAAGGAGTTGATGTCTATCATCAAGAAGCACAACACCGATGGTGTGAAGGTGAAGCATTTGGTAAACCGTGTTGTGGAGTTGGGTGGCATCGAATACGCGCACAACAAAATGAATCAATACCGAGACTTGGCCATTGATGCTTTGACTCACTTTCCTGAGAGCGCAGCGAAACAATCACTGATCGAGTTGGTACATTATACAATTAACAGGAAGAAATGAGATTTTTACTCTTCTATTCGTTGGTGGCGTTGTTTGCAGCCTCCTGTGGTTCCGCCGAAGTGAAGCCAGCGGCCGACGCTCCAAAACCATTTCAAATTGATGGCACGGAACAGCAGGTATTGAAATCATTCGATGACGGAAAGGTCAAGTCGGCCGTTTATATCGACACTCAATCCCGAAGGAAGGTGGCTGAAGTTGAATTTCACCCAAACGGACAACCCAAAATTGATAAGCGTTTCATGAATGATACGCTGCAGGGAGAGTCTTGGTGTTACTACGAAAATGCAAGCCCCTGGAGTTTAAATACCTTCGATGCAGGAGTGAATCACGGGCCATACAAGACATGGCACGAAAACGGCCAGCTTTACATTCAGGGTCAATTCGAGCGTGGTCAGAAAACCGGAGAGTGGTTTACTTACTACGCCAATGGAAGTCTCAACACACGCGGTTTCTACCGCAACGATGAGAAGGTTGGCGTTTGGAACTCCTACAATCTGGAAGGCACCATGAAGCGCGAACAAGACTTCGGATCGGGTAAAAGCCGGTAGTACCATTTTTAACACTCCGCTGTTTGAATCCCTTGAATCTCCTGCTTCGAGGAGGGGGCTTTCTCAATAATTTACGGGGCAAATCGTTCAACTGTCATGTATAAAATTGTTCTGTTCGCGGCGTGCATGCTATGCACTTCCGCTGCTTTCGCCATCGGCGAAGAACTTACCCGTCAGGAATATATTGATACCTGGAAAGAGGAAGCAGTCTATCAAATGGCCACACATGGCATTCCCGCAAGTATTACGCTTGCACAAGGAATCTTGGAGAGCCGCGACGGCAATAGCAGATTAGCCAAGGAAGGCAACAATCATTTTGGTATTAAGTGTCACTCCGATTGGGAGGGCAAGCGCATCTTCGAGGATGACGATGCGCGAAACGAGTGTTTTCGTCAGTATCGAAACGGTCGTGAATCGTTCGATGATCATTCTGATTTTCTGAAGAAGCCACGCTATGCGAAATTGTTTGAGCTCGAAATGACCGATTATAAGGGCTGGGCCAGAGGTTTGAAGGAGTGTGGTTATGCAACCAGCCCGGAATATGCCAAGTCGCTCATTCGCATCATCGAGGAAAATAATCTTCAGCAATACGATGAGCAGGGCGTCATGTACGCAAAGCGCAACGAGGTTCCGGATCGTAAGGAGGCAACGCCCAGTGCCCGTCTGCCAATTGCGCAAGAGAAAAAACAAAGCAAGCGAGCCGCTAACCGATCAACCGAGGACCGTCAGGAAATCACATTGGCTGGAAATCACGAAGTAAAAGTGAGCGACAATCGCATCAAGTACGTGGTTGTTCGTGAGGGCGACACGCGCGAATCGATTGCGCGTGAGATCGACTTGAATGTATTAATTCTAAATCGCTTCAACGACTTCAGCTCGAAAACATCATTGAAACCGGGCGACATCGTATATCTCCAGCCGAAGCGCACGAAGGCTGCTCAGGATGAGCACCTTGCGGTAGAGGGTGACAGCTGGTTTTCAATTTCGCAAAAGCACGGCATAAAGCTGAAGCAATTGTGCAAGTTGAATGGTGCCGGACCCGATACCCCAATTACCCCGGGAACGAGGGTGGTCATGAAAAAGAAGTAAATAAAAAAAGTCAACCAAAAGGTTGACTTTTTTGTTGCCCGACCAGGATTCGAACCTAGACAAACTGAACCAAAATCAGTTGTACTGCCATTATACTATCGGGCAAGAACACTTTTGTTCAAAGCGGTCGCAAATTTAATACGCCTTTTCGGATAAACAAGCACTTGCGCTTACTTTGTCGAACAAATTTTTATTCGTGAAAATTCTAGCAAATTATATCAACGGAACGCTGGCAGAGCCTGTCAATGGCCGTTATCTCGATAATATCGACCCTTCAACCGGCTTGGTTTACAGCAAGATTCCTGCAGGCGACGCAGCTGATGTGCAGTTGGCCGTTGAGGCTGCCGGGCGGGCTTTCGCAACCTGGTCGCAGATGCCGGCAGCCGACCGTTCGGGCATTCTGGTGCGTCTGGCCGACCTAATTCATGAGCACCGGGAGGCCTTGGCAGAAGCAGAATGTGTTGATAATGGCAAGCCGCGTTCATTGGCTGAGCAAATGGATATTCCAAGGGCCGAAGACAATATCCGCTTTTTCGCAACCGCCATTCTCCACTGGAGTTCAGAGGCGCACATCATGGAAAATCGCGCAATCAACTACACCAATCGCAAGCCAATTGGTGTGGTAGCGTGCATTTCGCCCTGGAACCTTCCGCTCTATTTGTTTACCTGGAAGATTGCGCCTGCTTTGGCATTGGGCAACTGTGTGGTGGCGAAACCCAGTGAAATTACTCCGATGACTGCCTTTCTTTTTTCGAAGCTTTGCATAGAAGCCGGATTACCGGCTGGTGTGCTCAACATTGTACACGGGTTGGGCGCAGAGGCAGGCGACGCATTGGTGAATCACCCACGCGTAAAGGCTGTTTCATTCACCGGTGGTACAGCTACCGGCGCACGCATTGCTGCGGCAGTAGCTCCGAAATTCAAAAAGCTTTCGTTGGAATTGGGAGGAAAAAATCCTACCATCATTTTCGACGACTGCGATTACGATAAAATGCTGCGCACAACCTTACGTGCTGCATTTGCAAACCAGGGTCAGATTTGCTTGTGCGGATCACGCATCTTGGTTCACGAATCGTTGTACGAACGCTTCGTGGCTGATTTTACGGCCAAGGTGTCGGCAATGAAGGTTGGCGATCCGATTCTAACTGACACCCGCACGGGCGCAGTTGTGAGTGAGGCACATATGAATAAAATCTTATCCTATATCGAGTTGGCCAAGCAAGAAGGTGGCACTGTCTTATGCGGTGGCAAGCGTGTTATTGTTGAGGGTCGATGCGCGGGTGGGTTCTTCGTTGAACCAACTGTTATTGCAGGCCTTGGCCCCGAATGTCGCACCAACCGTGAAGAGATATTCGGACCGGTTGTGACCATTCAATCGTTTAGCGACGAGGAGCACGCATTGCAACTGGCCAATGCTACGGAATATGGACTCGCGGCATCGCTTTGGACATCGGATGTGACGCGTGCACATCGTTTTTCGGCTCAGTTGGAAACCGGCATCGTATGGGTAAACACATGGCTGCTGCGCGATTTACGCACGCCGTTCGGAGGCGTGAAGCATTCGGGAGTTGGCCGCGAGGGCGGATGGGAGGCTCTGCGATTCTTTACCGAACCACAAAACGTTTGTATAGAACTGTAATGAAAAAAGGCCTGAAGAAATCTCAGGCCTTTTTTATATCGTATCGGAATAATTATTCCGATTTTCCTTTGTAACCATTCAAGAAAAACCAACCGATTTTGCGGTTGAACCAGTTTTCGAAGCTTGATAAATAGTGAATAATCATGTCATTAATGATTTTTTGCCGTAGCGTTCATATTCAGTTTACAAGATGCTAAACGTAAGGTAAACGTAAAATGTTTCGTAATGAGATTAATCACCTGTTAGCTATTGAAAACCATGGCGTTGGTCAATCACGCAATCGGTAGTGTTTGCCGGGCATTACCCGAATCAATCCCTCGAACTCCAGTTGAAGCAGTGTAGCATTCAGAACCCCCCAGCTCAGCTGTGTGGTGGCGAGCAAGTCATCGAAAAGCGCATTCGGATTGTGTTGTATTGCATTTAGCAAGAGGTTAGCGTTGGCATCTCGATGCTCTGAAAAGACAAGCTGTGTCTGTTTAGGCGTTGCCGGCTGATCCCATTGCAGGTAGTGCACTAGGTCATCAGCTGAGGTTAGTATTGCCGCGATGTTACTCTTAATGAGTTTGTGGCAACCTCTGCTGTAGACGTCCTGGATACGCCCCGGCACTGCAAATACTTCGCGACCGTAAGACTGTGCAATATGGGCCGTAATCATACTACCACCTTTCAAATCAGTTTGAACCACAACGGTGCAGTCCGACATACCGGCAATGATGCGGTTGCGCATGGGAAACATTTCAGGAGCAATTACGGTTTGGCTCATAAACTCCGACACAATGCCACCATTGGATTCCATGCGGGTAGCCAGCGGTTTATGTATGGTAGGATAGATGCGATCCAGGCCATGGGCAACGCAAGCGACGGTTGGAAGGTTGTATTCTACCGCGGCCGCATGTGCTGCAGCATCAATGCCATGTGCCAATCCGCTTATAATGGTTGGCTTGTGCGCCGTAAGGGCCTCAATGAGCAACTTGCAGAAGTTCTTGCCGTATGCATCGGCTTTGCGAGTGCCAACAATGCTAATGGCTTTTGCCGGATTCCAGTCGAGGTTGCCTCTTGCGTAGAGTATGAGTGGGCTGTCGTCGCATTGGCGGAGTCGGTCGGGGTAGTGCTTGTCGACCCATGTGGCAACTCTGATTCCTTCACGAAGTATATAAGTTACTTCCTTTTCCGCCCGCTTCAAATCAGCTTCACCAATGGATGCGGCGGTTACACGACCAATATCGGGAATGGAACAAAGCCTGTTGGCCTTTTCTCGGAATACAGCCTGAGCGCTCCCGACATGTTTTAAAAGTGATTTTGCCTTTACCGGCCCAAGACCGTTGATGTTTGATAAGGCAATTAAATAGAGCAATTCATCATGCATAGCCAATGCAGTGTGAGTTCATGGTTGAACCACCATGCCACAAAGCTGGATTGCATAAAATGGAATATATGCTATTTATTCGTCTGGATGTACTGCTCAATAGCCATGCTCATAGAAGGAGCTTTTGGCGTTGGAGCCATCACATCAATACGGAGTTTGGCATCTTCTACTGCTTTCGCTGTGGATTGACCAAAGGCTGCTATTCTGGTTTTATCTTGCTTGAACAGCGGAAAATTCTTGAATAGCGACTCAATGTCGGAGGGTGAGAAAAACACCAGCATGTCGTACTTCACATCGGCCAGATCAGACAAATCGCTGCACACGGTGCGGTACATTATTGCCTTTGAATACTGGATTTTCTCTTTTTCGAGTGTGTCAGGAATACTTGGTTTCAAAATATCGCTGCAAGGCAACAAAAACTTTTCTGTTTTGTGTTTGCGAATAGGCTCCATCAACTCTTGAAAGGTACTGTGGCCAAAGAATATTTTGCGCTTGCGGAATTGAATGTATTTCTGCAGGTAATAGGCTATGGCCTCCGACATGCAGAAGTACTTCATGGTTTCGGGAATGGTAATACGCATTTCCTTCGCCAAGCGGAAGTAATGATCGACGGCGTTGCGACTGGTGAAAATCACAGCGGTATGCTCAAGCACATCCACGCGTTGTTGGCGAAAATCGAGCGCTTCCAGCCCCTCTACGTGGATGAAAGGCCGATAATCAATCTTCAGCTTGTGCTTTTTCGCGAGATCAACATATGGGTTCTTTTCGGCACCCGGATCTTGCTGCGTAATCAGTATGGTCTTGACTTTTTCGGCCATTGTGAGATGCTGCTGTAGTTCGGTTTGTTTTCTGCTCAATTCGTAATCAACCATTTTATGCCCAAGGCAGATGGCAAAATTTCGAGCGTGCAAATGTAGAAAAGAATGTAGAATGGTGTAACACCCGATTCAACAGCCGTAAGTAATGATCGAATGAGCCTGTAGGATATGGCAATAAGTATGATTGCCGCGCTTCCGACAATGATGCTCGCGGCCTGCTGCGACGGGAAATACGCTATTGCCAACGCAAGCGGAAAAAGCAGTAACCCAAGCATTCGATTGGTGAGGAAAACACTGTATTCGTATTCCGAAAGACTGTAGTCTCCCGCACTTAAGACGGCTATTGAACGCAGCAAAATTCTTTTTAGCAGGTAAATCCCGAACAAAATTCCAACGAGGGTCAGGTACGGCAAAACCCCGTTGAGATTTATGTCGGGTCGGAAGCACTTGATGCCCGCATAAGCGATAATTCCTGCTTGCAAATAAAATACGGAGTTAAACAGAAGGTTTGCGCGCGGCGTATTGGGTTCTTCGCGAATGGTTTGTCGCATGGTGCGTATGTTCCACATGCTATTCCACAAGCGAAAAATGCGCGCAGGATGCACTCTGCGGGTATAGGCAAGGCTTACCAATGTGAACAGAAAGACCAGCACCATCCAGTCTTCCGACAAATTAACGGCTTCTCTTAGCGTTCCTTCCGGCATGTGCAATTCTTATCGAATCATTTTAAGGAAATTAATTTCGTTATCGCTAAGGTGACGATAACGACCTCTTGGTAAGTCGCGCTTGGTGAGCGACCCAAACATTACCCTGTCTACTTTTCTTACGGTGTATTTGAAGTGTTCGAATACCGCCTTTATGATTTTGTCTTTGCTGCTGTTGATACGCAAACCCACCTGTCGGGGGTCGCCACTTACAAGGCTTATCTCATCGGCTTTTACAAAACCTTCCTCAAGGCGAATGCCCTCGCGTATGGCATCGATGTGCTCTCCGCGAATTTTCTCAAGGGTTTCGACGTGATACAGTTTTGGAAATCCGTTTTTAGGGGATGTAAGACGGCGGGCCATTTCACCATCGTTGGTGAACAAGAGCAAACCCGTGGTCATACGATCAAGACGGCCAATTGGGTAGATACGTTCTTTGCATGCGCCTTCAATCAGGTGCATAACCGTTTTTCGCTCCAGCGGATCTTCGCTGGTGGTGATGTAGTCTTTCGGTTTATTCAGAATAACGTATTGCAGTTTTTCGGGCTTCAGGTTTTTGTCGTCGTACTTAACTATGTCCACCTTCGGGTCAACCTTCATTCCCAATTCGGTCACAACCTTGCCGTTCACCTTCACCAAGCCTAGCTCAATCAATTTGTCGGCATCGCGTCGTGATGCTATCCCTGCGTTCGATAGAAAGCGGTTTAATCGCATCAACCCATCGTCGTTTTTGGGAGCCGGATCCGGACGTCGTTTGCCTAAAAACTTGCCTCGCGCAGGGCCACGTGAAGATTCACCACGTGAGGATTCACCACGTGAGTATACACCTCGTGACTTTCCATCGCGCTCTTCCTTTTGTTCCCATGGTTTGGGGGCGCGTTTCGGTTTGTCGCTCGGCTTTGCCTCTGTTTTTCGAACAGGTGCGTTGCGACCCGTGCCGCGCGTGCCACGCTTCGAATCCAGTTCACGCGGTTCCCTTTTGGGCTTATCAGAAGAAGGCTTACTTTTCTTATCGCTGCGAACATCTTTGTCGCGTTTGTTTCCTGAAGGTCGAGGCATAGTGCTAATTTATGTCGCGAAGGTACGGTGTTCTTAATGAGTTGGAAAGAACGCCTGCTCCAGATGCGTAATCTCGGTTTTACCTTCTGTATGTATGATGGAGACAATATCGAACCGTGGCTCCTCATTTACCCGATAGCACCGCAAATAGTAATCGGCACTCTTACAAATTTTACGCTGTTTAGCATAGTTAACGGCCTCCCAGGGCGCGCCGTAATCGGCACTGAAACGGGTTTTCACCTCCACGAATACAATCGTGTTTTGCTTCAGAACGATGAGGTCGATTTCATAACGGGCATAGTGCCATTGTGTTTTTATGACCCGATACCCTTTTTCAGTGAGGTAGGCTGCTGCGATTTTTTCACCCCAGTCGCCTTTTTTTTTGTTTTCTGATTTCTTCATAGCCGGCTAAAATGCCAATGCCTCAGAAAGTGCTTTATGCCTCAATGGCATAATGATAGGCTTATGAGTTGGATTAGAGTTAAATAAAAAATCCCCCGATTATCGGGGGATTTTCATGTGGCAAGTGTGTTTTATGCAGCGGCTTGATGTCCGCCAGCAATCTCTTATTTCAGGGTTATTGAAGAGCTACCAATCATATTACCACCTTCGTAGATGTAAATCTTGTAATTCCCTTTTTTGTATTCGAAACCTTCGTTAGCGGTGTAGTAAATACAAACATCGGTATCGGTCTGCTGGTACTCCACTTCGCGGCTTTCACTGTATTGAACTTGTGCGCCGTTTACAGTGGTTGTTCCCGATTTTTTGCCGCTGAGCACTTGGCCATCCGGGCCTACAACTGCCATTTGCAGCACTCGGGTGCCTGGTTTGGCAATACTGTTTTTGCGAATGTTGAAGCAAGACTTGATGGTTTCGGTCTTCGATGCACGATCGGTGTCAACTGATTTACCCGAGTTGCGCTCGCGCAGTGCCAGGTTCTGGAATTCTCCGGCTGATAGAACTGACCCCTTCGCATTCATCTCGCGTGAGGTGCTGAGCTCGCCTTCCAGTTCGCGGCCTTTAGCCTCAGCGCTGTTAGCGCGACTCGATTCAGCATTGCGCTCTGCTGTAAGCTGAGCGTTTGCTTTGTTGAGCGAATCGATTTGCGCAATGTAGTTTTTCATGATACCGCGCAAGGTTTCGGCCTCGGCCTTCAGCTTGCGGATGTCGTAGTCTTTGTTTTTAACCTTCTTGAGCAATGTGGCAAGCTCGTTTTCTTGCTCATCAATTTTTGCCTGCATTTCGGAATTGGTTACCGAAAGTGTGTCGTACTGCATTTTCATGCCTTCCAACTCTACTGCCAGGTCTTGACGCTCTGTGTCCAGGTTGGCGTATTCCTGAGATATATATACAATCTCCTTGTCTTTCTTGTTGAGGTTGTAGGCCATGATACCTACTGCACCCAATAGCACAGCGATAATGGCGATGTAGACTTTGTTGCTCATGTGTTTTTGATTTTAAAGTTTTCCTTGAATGAGCGAAGCTAGTTTGCACCCCTCAGGTTTCTTGTGACTTTTCACTTACTTATTAAGATTGAATTGTGCAATTACTCTTCCGGCAGCGTGGCACATTCTTTTTTTGTGCTTTGCCAATTAAATAGAAACCTTCTATATTTGCCCCCCGTTTTAAGGTTTCACCTTGCGGTATTTTACATACAGGGTCCTGTGGCCGAGTGGCTAGGCTCAGGTCTGCAAAACCTGCTACAGCGGTTCGAATCCGCTCGGGACCTCCAAGAAAAGGAGGCTGATTATTCAGCCTCCTTTTTCTTTTTTAGCCTGTTTTACGAATCCAAGGAGATTGCAACTTTTTTCTTTTGTGGAGTTGGAATTGGCGGTTTCTGAGCCAATATTGCAATTCATTATTAAAACCAAATCTCATGAAAAAACTTGTACTTTCTTTGGTTGCAGCTGTGATGGCCCCTGTGTTGTCTTGGTCGCAACTTGCTCCCGGCTCATTCGGCCAGGACTTTACTGTTACCGACCAATTCGG
>CALQJP020000061.1 GCA_943330925.2 Chryseobacterium gleum | reverse complement strand
TCAAAAACCTCGACCTGACACGTTGGGAAGCGTTCAATATCACCAATGTTCCAAACGTCGTTTATTGCATCGCCGTTTGGAGAAATGGCCGAATAAATTTCAATCGGCAAGCCAATGGTCAGCGATACAACGTCGGTTACCGGACAATTGCCTACCTGGCCGCTCACTTGAAAGGAGGTTGTTTCTTCAGCAAATACAACGGGCGTCAAACTCGTAGGGTCATCAAGATACTGGGCAGGGGTCCATTGAACAGGATAATCATCATCTGCACCCTGAACCAACAAAGAAGCCGACTCACCCAGTGAAACGGAGAGAGGGTTAATGCTAGCAGTAATACCCAGAGCACTGCCCGAAATCGTCACGTCAAATGCACACGGATCTGCCAAGTTTCCGCCCTGTGGAATGTGATTCGACCCTACCACCACAAGATAATCGGTGTCGGGCAACAAACCGGAACTCATGTTATAGATGAACGACTGGTCCGAGCCTGCGCAATCAGCCGCTATAGAAGCCAATGCATTGCATGGGTCCTCGCCGGGCTGAACGGGAAAAGCCGTCACGTAGATAAAATCATTGGTCTCGTCGGTGGAATAATCACAGTCCACAAAATCGATGTCGATGTTTACACTGCCCACATTGGCGATGGTGTTGGTGTGAAATGAATACCAATTGGTGTATGCAAGGGCGTTGGAGGGGACCTCGTTGAATATGCAAGCATTGAAGTAAGAAGACTCCTGCAATGAATCCACCTGCTGCGGTTCGTCGGCACAAATGAAATTGCCCAATGCATCGGCACAACCTTGTGCGATTGCATGGTTGCTGAATATTACAACAGCAACGAAAACAACAACCGATACCAACTGCTTTATCATTTGAAAATCTATACAGGCAATGAGTGCAAGGTACGTTTTCACGCTTACGCAAACCGACCTGATGAAAAAGGAATAACGTTTTTTATGCACAACGTTTTCCAACGCTGCATGTTTCCGCTCTTACTCAAATTCTATCAACACCGCGTTCTTTTCGACGGCAACTCCCTTTACGGCTAGAACCTTTTTAACCACTGCCGGCGCTGCGCACTTAATGACGTTTTCCATCTTCATGGCTTCCAGAATAAGCAAGGGTGTATCCTTATCGACGGTATCGCCCGCTTGAACGAGTATATTGAGCACCATGCCTGGCATAGGCGCCTTAATCTCACGCAGCTTCTTCTGACCAACCGCTTCCATGCCCAGGTTTTTCAGCAACTCGTCATACCGGTCCTTCAATTGAATTTGATAAACCCGGTTGTTCACCTTCACCGTAAACTCTTTCGTGGCGGTATTTGCTGAGACCACTTCCACATTCATCGATTGCCCTTCCAACAACCAATGAGAGCGCATCTCCGTCAAATTCGATTTACTAAGTTCGATGGTGCGTCCGTCAATCGTAGCAGAATTTCCTTCCAAACGAATCTGAAGCTCTTTTTTTGCATTTACAGTGGCTTTGTACATGGTGCAAATTTATTACACGAAGCTAGGTACTTTCGCATTATGGCCGGCATCTACCTCCACATACCTTTTTGCAGGCAAGCATGTCATTATTGCGACTTCCACTTTTCGACCCAGGTGAAAACGATGGGCGACCTGCTGCAGGCCATGCGCAACGAATTACAAGCGCGCCGCGCCTATCTCGAAAACGAACCCATCGAGACCATTTACTTCGGCGGAGGAACACCATCTCTTCTTCCCACCGATGATTTGCAGCGCGTGCTCGATGACATCTACAAGTACTTTCCCGTGGTCGAAAAGGCCGAGATTACCCTGGAAGCCAACCCCGACGATCTTACGTATCACAAGATTATTGAACTCGCACGTACACCTGTAAACCGCCTGAGCATTGGGATACAAAGCTTTCGCAACCAGGATTTACAGTGGATGAACCGCGCGCATACAGCAGCGCAGGCCGACTTCTCTGTGAAATGTGCTCAAGATCGCGGCTTCGAAAACATCACCATCGATCTTATTTACAGTATCCCCGGCCTGTCAGAACGCGACTGGCTCGACAACATTCGCAAAGCGGTCGACCTGCAGGTGCAACACATCAGCGCGTACAGCCTTACGATTGAACCCAAAACCGCATTCGGACATCAATTGGAGAAACAAGAGCTCCACCCGGTCGACGATCAAACAAGCGGCAATCACTTCATGACGCTGGTGCACGAGCTCAAGCGTTGCGGATTTGAGCAATACGAGGTGTCGAATTTTTGCCTGCCCGGCATGGAGTCGAAGCACAACAGCGCATATTGGCTCGGTAAGAAATACCTGGGCATCGGACCATCGGCTCACTCGTTCAATGGAGCTAGTCGACAATGGAACGTGGCCAACAACCCGCGCTATGCAAAAGGCTGGATGACGGGCAGTCCTGAATTTGAAATCGAAACACTCGACAATCGCACACGACTCAACGAATACCTCATGACCAGCTTGAGAACTTCGTGGGGCATTGATCTCGATTACATCCAAAATACATATCAAGTTGAGTTGTGGGAAACAGAAAATGACTACCTGCAACAGCTCATGCAGGATGGTTTGATGACGAAAGAAAACGCAACGCTGAAACTTACAACCCAGGGTCTATTGCAGGCCGACCGCATTGCCTCCGAATTGTTTATTCTTGAATCATGATTACGCACATCGAACATCAAGGCAACACGTTTACCATCGACCTATCGAAGCCCATCGACCTATCCATTGCGATGCACGCAGAGGGGCCACGGGCGTGGTATGCAGGCAAAATGCGAATAGCGCCGGTCATCAATCAATACTTCACGGGCAGTGTAGCGCTTGGCGGAAAAGTCAACTTCAACGATGTGTTCTTCAACCCGCATGCTCATGGAACGCACACCGAAACCGTAGGTCATATTACACGCGAATTGGTTTCCATAGAACGCGCATTGAGCCGCTATTGGTGGCTTGCACACGTCATTACCATCAAACCCGCGATAAGCAGCACGACAAACGAGATAGAGCAGATAGGCGACAGCATCATAACACTTCAGCAGGTGCAGCAGGCACTCGGCAACTCCACGCCAGAGGCGGTTATCATTCGTACGCTGCCCAACACGGCTGATAAAAAATCGCGTGTATACTCCAATACCAACTTCACCTACATGCACCCCGATGCAGCGCAATGGCTCGCCGCGCAAGGTGTGCAGCACTTGCTGGTGGATATGCCATCGATTGATCGCGAAGAAGACCAGGGAAAACTATTGGCGCATCATTCGTTTTGGAACTACCCTTCGGAACCACGAATGGAAGCAACGATAACCGAGATGGTCTACGTGGAAGACACTGTTGAAGATGGATTGTACATGCTCAATTTACAAGTGGCTTCTTTTCGCAATGACGCTGCGCCGTCGAGGCCTGTGTTGTATTCATTGGTGGGGTGAGTTAACGCAAAGGACGCAAAGAGAGCTCACGCAGAGAACGCAGAGAGAGCTCACGCAAAGGACGCAAAGAGAGCTCACGCAAAGGGCGCAAAGAGAGCTCACGCAGAGGGCGCAAAGAAGAATACACGCATAGGATGCGAAAAGAAACCTCTTTGAGTGAGCTCTCTTTGCGATCTCTGCGTGAAGTTAAATGAACATCACAAAACCTCTGCTACAGTAAACACCGAACCCCCAACAAAAACAAGATCGTCATCATTCGCAGCAGTACTAGCACTTTCATAAGCCTGCTTAACGGAAGAATAAGACTCGCCTCTCAACTGAAAATCCGACGCTTGCTGCTTGAGCAATTCCGCGTCAAGACCTCTCGGGATATCGGCCTTGCAGAAATAGTAGGTGGCCTGTTGGGGAAGCAATTTCAACACCCGGGCAACATCTTTGTCACCTACTAAACCCAATACGAAGTGCAATTGCTTGTGAGGTATTTGATGCAGCTGCTCGAGCACAGTGCGAATACCATCTTCATTGTGTGCAACGTCGGCGATGGTGAGCGGAGAATCATTCAGCTTTTGCCAGCGCCCCAGTAATCCGGTGAGTTTCACCACTTGCCGAAAGCCCTGCGCGATGTGCTCATCATTCACTCGCCATCCCAACGCAACCAGTGTGCGCAAAGCCATGAATGCCGTTGCTCTGTTTTCGATCTGATAATGCCCTTGCAACTCCCCGCCAGGAATGAGTGTACTTGAAATCAGAGCGGCATCTATCATGGGTGCGTTTTGTTGCAACGCGGTTTGAATCATCACTTCACGTGCATCTCGACGCATAGCGCCAATCACTACAGGTTTCTTTGATTTGATTATACCCGCCTTCTCTCCCGCAATTTTCTCGATGGTATCGCCCAACAAATTCATATGGTCATAGCCGATGTTCGTGATGACCGATACCTCCGGCACAATGACATTCGTGCTGTCGAGACGACCGCCCAAACCTGTTTCAATAACTGCGATATCGATTCCGGCACGTTCGAAATACCAAAAGCACATGGCAACAGTAATCTCAAAAAACGAAGGCTGAATGGATTGCCAAGCTTCGTGATATTGATTCACAAATTCGGCGACTGCATCTTCAGGAATCATTGCGCCATTTATGCGAATGCGTTCACGAAAATCCTTGAGGTGAGGTGAGGTATAGAGTCCTGTTTTATAACCAGCGACTTGCAATGCAGCGGCAATCATATGCGAGGTGCTGCCCTTGCCGTTGGTGCCTGCGATGTGAACGGTTTTAAGTCCTTCATGCGGATTACCCACCAGCTTTAGCAACGCCCACGTATTGTCCAAACCGGGCTTATACGCCGCCGGCCCCACGCGATGAAACATGGGTAGTTGTGAGTATAGGTATTCGAGGGTTTGAGAGTAGTTCACGCCGCAAGAATAGCAAAGAACAGGGCTCATAAGGACGCGCGACCATGCGTGATTCTCCCTTTGCGCTCTCTGCGTGTATTTCCCTTTGCGTTCTTTGCGTTAACCTCCCTTTGCGTTCTTTGCGTAAATCTCCCTTTAGATGAAACTCACACACTCAAGCAAAGCCTAGGACTAGTGCAACTTGAACGTAATCTTGATGCTCCCCTTCTGCTCATTGCCGCCGGCGCTGCTGTTGAATTTCGCCTTGCGTGCTGCGTCCTCCGCCATTTTGAACAGAGTACCGTTCGAGGTATTTGACTTCGCGGCATTTGCAATGGCTTTGGTCACATTACCATTGGCATCCACCCAAATGTCGACAGTCACAGTTCCTTCATCGGGGGCGTTGCCTTGTACCTTCGGGTTGTTCAAGATCTGCCGACCGGCAAGCGACCAATTCGATCCCGAACCACCGCCTGTACCAGTTCCTACACCTGTTCCGTTTCCGCCGCCACTACCACCTCCCGTGCCGGCACTGCCACCGCCGCCCATCACTCCTCTGCCGTCGATACTGCCATTGGGGTCGCCCTGTTGGCCAGTGCCTGTAGTGTTCCCGCTTCCTCCCTTGATGTTGTTGAAGGCGTTGTTGAGGTTGTTCGAAACCTGTTGCTGCGTCTGTTGCTGCTGCTGTGGATTGTCCTTTCGTACTTGCGTATCCGACGTGCGATTCTCAGACTGCTTCTTATCGCTGATGGTTGGCGCCTCTTGCGATGCGTCGTCTGTGATGGCGTTGGTTTCTTCCACAGACTCGGGCGTGGGCTCTTGAACCACCGGCTCCGGCATAGGCACATAGCCTTCGCCATCGACCATCGTTCCGATACCGGCCGCGTCGAGCGACATCAATCCTGTGTAGCCCAAACCACCGTTACCACCACCACCGCCGTTGCCGCATTTCAATAGAAACAACAGCCCCACAATGGTGACGTGAAATAACAAGGTACCCGTAAGGGACCATCTGCGATCTGTTTCTGCAAGATTTGCCATGCGTTACTCTTCTTTCGGCTTGGTAGCAATAAACGGATTCCAACCGTTTTGCTTCAGTACAGCGAACAACTCAATTGTTTCACCGGTTGGTACGTCGCGGTCAATATTTAACACAACTTTCTTGTCGGCTGAATTCGCCAGAATAGCTTTCAACTTGAGTTCGACCTCTTCTTTGGGCACCTCCGTGGTATTCACCAAATAGCGCAAATCGGAAGTGATGGTTACGGTTACGGTCGACTGTGTGGGAGTGCCTGTTGAGGTCTTGGGCAAATTCACCTGCTCTCCATTCACGGCCAGCGTACTGGCTATGATGAAGAAGATGAGAAGCATGAAGATGATGTCGGACAGTGCCGACATCGCAGGCTCCACATGTACTTTATTTCTTCTTCCGAAATTCATGGGTTAGTGCGTTGGTTGTTCGAGAATATCCATGAATTCAACAGCGTTCGCCTCCATCTTGTTCACCACCTTGTTGATGCGAGTCACCAATGTGTTGTAGCCGATATAGGCAATCATGAACACGATAAGACCTACGGCCGAGGAAATCATCTTCAAATACAAACCTTCTGAAACGGTTCCAATCTGAAGGCTACCCGCCTCTGCGATATCGCGGAAGATGATGATCACACCGAATACAGTACCCAAGAAGCCGAATACCGGAGCGATACCGGCGATAGTGGCCAGAATCGCTACGTTATTATCCAACTTCGCTGTTTCCAGTTTACCCACGTTTTCAATTGCCTTCTTGATGTCTTGAGTGGGCTTACCAATGCGGCTAATGCCCTTCTCAATCATGCGAGCCACCGGGGTTTTCGATGTGCTGCACAAGTTGCGCGCGCTATCCAGTTTTCCCTGACTCACATACTCCTTGATCTTCTCCATGAAGTTCGCCTCTTCCTTATCGGCGCGACCTACCGTGAGCGTGCGCTCAATGATCACATACACTGCGATAACGCTCATGATAAGCTGTGGTAAATAGATGTACCAACCTTTCATAAGCTGATCCATCACACTGAAGTTGCCCACCGGCGCGCCAACTGTTGGAGGTGTAATGCCCACACCATCTTGAATTGCACCGGTTACGGTTTCCTGAAGAAAAAAGAGAATGTCCATGCGTGTTTGTTTTCAGATAAAAAATTTCGTGCTGCCTCGTATCGGGTAGCCAACGCGAAAATTGCCTCCGAATTGCCGAGGCATTTCGAGCGAATTGAAAACTTATTTAGTGCGGGGTGTTGATAGCCCTTCGACTACGCTCAGGGACCGCCCTTCGACTGTGCTCAGGAGCCAAGAAGCGAAACACAAAAAAGAAAGGGTACGGACGCGCTGCAGCGCGTCCACAGAGACACTACCGCTGAGCGACATTAGATTCCATAAACAGCACACCCTGCCAAATACCCTACAGCCGACCAATAACCTCACGTATGTTGTCACCCTGAGAAAGTTGCATCTTTTTGCGAAGGCGATGGCGCGCTTGTCGGATTGATTCCGGGCCCACAGCCAAGATGGTGCGCATGCTTTCAGTATCAATGTCCAAACGCAACAAGGCCAAAAATCGAATTTCAGCTTGCGTTATTTCGGGGTATCGCTGCGACAATCGTACTAAAAAACCCGGATGAACTTCTTCGAAAAGCCTCGAGAAATCTGCCCAATTCTGGTGCGTAAGCAACACCATGTTGCCCAACTTACCTCGGCTTATCGCATTTTCAGAAGCCCCGCTTAATGCAACAACTTCGGATTCGGAGACTGACTTTTTGTTTCTTCGATTACCTTCTGCCATCGCCCTCAGAAACTTATCCAGATTATCATTTGCGGAGGTAAGGCGCTCTTCAACCAATTTCTTTTCAAATGAAATCGTGTCAAATTTGCGGCGGGAACGGCGTCGCGATAACAACATGACCAGAATAACAACGACAACAGCCATGACTAATGCTAAAATAATTCGACGTTGTCTGTATTCATTCTGCGCGACAGTTATTGCTAGGTTCTGTGCCCGCAATTGTTCCTGATGCATGGCAAACAAGGTTTCAATGCGCATCGCTTTGCTCTGCTGATTTAATACGGCCATGCGATTTCTCTGTATCTCTAACGAATCGATATACAGCAGAGCGTTTGCCAGGTCTTTCTTCGCTGAAAAATACTTCAGCCTCGCTGCGTAATAAAGGCTATATCTAATGGCCTGGCCACTGCGTTTTACCCAAATCTCTGCACTATCAAGTTGATTACCCGCTGTCATTAAATCTCCAGCGCTTATGCTTATTTCCGCCAAGAGCAGGAGCGCATTTGAGGCCACGCCATAATCTTCTCTTCCACGGGCCGCAGATAAATCAATTTGTAGCAATGGCTTTGCTGCTTCATAATTGCCTCGCAAAAACTGGTTCTCACCCAAATTACCTTGGGCCAAACTCCATTGGACCGTGTCATGAATATGCTGAGTTATCTCTGCCTCCTTTCTAAAGTAGATATCGGAAGTATCCAAGATTTCCAACTCCCTGTATATACTGCCTAAATTGTTGCACACAGTAGCCGCAGAGACCTGATCCCCTATGCTATTTAGCAAATGAAGCGCCTCCTTTGAAAAGAATAGAGCGCTTTCCATTTCCCCCACGCATTGATAAATGGAACCCAAATGAAGATGCTCCAATGCCAATCGCGGATGCGCAACAGGGTCCCTTCCTTTCAGCAATTCGCAGCATAATTTTCTATGCCAAAGAGCCTTTGCTAAATTGACCTTTGAGTTGTAATAATCAGCAAGAACGTGATTTATCTCTGCTGCCATCCACTCATACGAGCTCTTAGCTGCCTGCTTTTCCAGTGCAATGCATTTTTCAATATCCTCTTCATCCAAGGTTTCGTCACGCCTAACAAGAGTAAAGTGCAGAATTTCCGCTGCACATTGCAAAACAATAGTGTTGCTATTCATTGCGGAAGCATTCATTTCCTGCACCCGACGCAAATACAACGCCCGCGCTTCACCGGATATGGCGGCAGCCTCTTGATTAAAACGATCAAAGAAGTATGTGAATTCCGCTGGTGTGAACCGAAGGATTTCTTCATCCGCAGGAATTACTAATCGTGCAGAATGCTCCTCTCCTTGGCTAGTCATTGATTGAGCCTGGGCTGAAGCTTCAGGGGCTAAAACGAATACATCAACTAGGAATAATAAAACCATTCGGAAGCGCCTCCAATGGGAAGCAACTTGGCTTGCGGTATGGTAAAGAGAGTGAACGATGTGCTGAATATACACTGAAAAAGTCCTGCTAATTATTTGATTCATTGCTTGGAAACTCGTTTACAATTTCACTCATATAAAAACACCGCGCCAAATGGATGGTCCATGGGCGCGGTGCTTTTTTTTACATAGTACTTCGTACTTGGTATTAACTACCAATTACTCCACAACGAGTCTTTCCATTTTTACTACGCCGTCCACAGTGCATTCCACCATGTACATGCCATTGCTCAATGGAGCGGGGAATGTGATGATGGTGTTGAGTGAACCGTCAGCAGTGAAACGGTTGCTGTAAACCATGCGGCCGGTGGCATCAAGGATGCGCACAAATGCGCTTTCCGATTTTACATCGGTGATGTTGAGGTTGAGCAGCTCTCCGTTGTTGGGGTTGGGATACATGCCCACACCCGAAACAACTTCCATGCTGCGCTCTGCAGTT
>CALQJP020000060.1 GCA_943330925.2 Chryseobacterium gleum | reverse complement strand
GCAGCCCATCCGAAATTGAGCGCGAAGTGAATGAAAGCAAACGTTGGCTGCAGCGCAATTTGATGTCGGAGGCAACCATGTTTTGCTCTCCGATTCAAACGAATTTTTCAGTAAATGCTTTCGCCAAGCGAAGGATAGAAGAAGACTATCGGTATCATTTCACAACCTTTCCGGGACTCAATGGGGAGTTACAAAATCCAGGGCTAATTTTCCGCAGAAACATAGAGGTATATTGGTCGATTGGCCAAGTTAAATATGCCCTGGGGAAAGCTGACCTTCCACGCTGGAAGGACGAAATTTCGCGGTTTCAGTGGCTTTGATTTCTGCTCTTTTAACTGCCATTGCCGCTTTGTTTTGAACCGACAGGTAATAGTATAGCCAAAGGAACAACGGAAATCCATTGAGGAAGTAGTGGCCTTGTCGAATCAAGTATACCAGAATGATAATCACGAGTCCATTCGACATAACCCATGTTTCGTCGTCGATGGCATTCGACTTTAAAATCCAGCTTCTGAATAGCAACAATATCATTACACTTAGGCCGTAGAGTCCCGTTTCTGACATCAATCGAAGGAACATGGAATTGGCGTCCATTTTATTGAAGTCAATTTGTACAGCGCCCTCCTCCTGTGTGAGTGTGTATTTATCGAAAGCGGTTGGGTGCCCACCCAGGCCGGTGCCGAAAAGCGGGTTTCGTTTAAAGTTTTCGTACGCCACGTGCGAGTTATTGTACAATACGAAGCTGCTGCCATGGATGTCGTAGTCATAGATGTTATTCGTAGAGTAAATTTCAATCGTACCATCCCATCGGTCACGGAACTCTGGAACGTTTTTGTAGGAATAGTTGACGGTTACAACGAGGATGGGAATGAAAATGAGCGAGTAACGAATAGTACCCAGGTTGATCAGGAGCAGGATGATGGTAAAGAAAATCGCAAGGATACCTAAGCTTGAGTATGTCAAAGGGTAAATAACGGCGATAATTAAACTCTGGGTTTTCGAAATGAAAAGCGGATTTCTTTGGAAAAGGTTGTAGACAGAAGTGAAAAATGCAGGTGAAATGGTAGCCGCAAAATAGGCAGGCTCTGAAAACACGGAGCTCATCCGAACTCCTAATCCACCAAAGCTTGGGTTCCATTTGTTGAATATCCAAAGGAAGTTATATCCAGGTTTAAACCCAACGAAATAGGATATAATTTGAACTAGTCCAATAAGGGTAACAACATAGGCGGAAACAAGATAAAGCCTGAATAATTCTTTGAGATCAAAGTCATAACTCTGCACGACATAGTGGTAGAAGAGGCAAGAAGAAAAGAAGCCGATAAAGATTTTAAAGAATTGTTGAAATTCATTTTCGCCGATTAGACAATAGAGTATACCCGAGAAGAACAAGGGAAGAAAAATCAGTATTGGCCATTTCGGTAAACCAAACTTGGTAAAGAAGAATGGCATGTACAGAACAAAAATGAAATACGCAAGATAGAACTCAAACGGAACCTTGAAGAATACGTAGGAGAACGCATACAGGCTGGCGAAAATGAGAAATATAGAAAACTTCTGGAACATGTACTAGGTGCGGGCGTCTTCTCCGCTGATGACGGTAGTGAACTTCCGCTTTTTACGCATGAATGGGTATTCAATGTATTTGTAACTCAAAGAGGCCACCAACATTGTAAAAGAAATGGATACAATATATTGCAAGGCGCTTTGCCACCAAAGTAACTGAGCGGGGAATCCAATGATGAAATCCAGCGCATAAAAGACAAAGGTGAAACAGATGAGATGATATAAATAGGCGCCATAGGTGATTTTCCCTAGACGGTCATAGATAGGGCTCCTGAGTTTGATGACAGATTTTTCATTACACCCCACGTTTATAACGATTACGACAAAAGGAATACTTAGAAACAAATGAAGTAAAACGTACAACGATTTTGGTGTAAACAACACAATTAGCGGCAGTGAAAGATAGGATAGCCACTGAACGACAGGGTGGTATAAGATTTTGAGCCATTTTTCTTTTTCATAGAACACGATAGAGGCAGCTATGCCCCCCAAGGCAACGCACTCAAATTTTAAAGTGGCAACGAAATCGAGAAGAATGTCCATCGACGAAAACTGCATTAAGTCGGCATTGGGCTCCGGTAGATCGAGAATAACTCGAACGAGTATATAAAGACCAGCCTTCAATGCCAACACGGCAAAAAAGAAAACAACAATGCTGCGGAAAGGTCTTTTGAAAAGGCCTATTAAAAGGGGCCAGATCAGGTAGAATTGTTCTTCCACGCCAATACTCCAGAGGTGCCCCAAGTTAGGCGTGCCCTCGCCGAAAAGCGCGAAGGCTAAATTGGGTATAATGAGCAAGTAGCAAACGAATGAAGCCCAAAAATGGTCTTTAAAGGTATCTTCTTGAACGAGCACTCGTGTCCAATCAATTTCTGTAAGGACGAAAAAACCCAGAAATACTGCAAGGAAATAGGCGGGCCAAATCCGAAGTATCCTGCGCATGTAGAATTTCCTAATCGAAACAGTTCCGTTGTTTTTTTTCTCTTCAAGCAGCAGATAGGTGATTAGAAAGCCACTTAAAACGAAAAAACACATCAGTGCAGTATAACCGCAAAATGTTACAAAAGGACTTGCCCAGCTCAATTTTCCCATTGGTCCTCCCTGCGTGATGGAATAAAAAAAGTTATTCGTCACGTGTCTATCGGGTAACACCCAATGCCGGCCGGGATGCCGAAGAAGTTTTTTTGTTAACTCAATATGAGTAATTAGAACTGAAAGGGTTGCAAATACTCGAAGACCATTCAATCCGGGGAAATAAGATTTTGTCATGTCATGGATTTCGGAGTACGAGTGCGAATATACAGATTCAAATCCATTTTCGGAGTATTTGTATGAAAGTTTGATGGATGTTTAAAGAGGGTATTCCTGTCATTTGTTTAGTAGTCTTTCCGAAATCTTAGCGGCCACTTCACGAGCAATGATATCCCAGGTTAATAGCTTAATCCTTTGTAAAGAGTTCACTTGCTTTGTCAAGATTGTGTCTTTGTCAAGTCTCGAAATGGATGTTAGCAAATCAGCTAATACATCAGGCTTGCCGGGTTCAACCAACCAACCATTATCTTCATTCACAATCGATTCTACCGCGCCTACCGGTGTTGCCACTATTGCTAATCCTCTTGCCATGCCCTCCATGATTACGTTGGGCATTCCCTCGGAGTGTGAAGGTGTGACAAGCACCTGGCATTGGTCGAGTATGGCCTGTATTTGCTCCGCTCCGCGCAAGGCACCGTGGTATTTTACATTGCCGCGCTTCAATTGCGTATTTGAAGGAATGGGGCCGATGAAATGGAATTGAAAGCCCGACTCCGGCATTTTTTTAATCGCTTCGTGCAACTCATGAATGCCTTTTCGGCGCTCGTTACGGCCGATAAAGCAGAAATGTACTTCGTTGGTGCTTCGCTCGGGCAGTGAGCGCGCTATCCAGGTGGGGTCAATGCCGGTGGGTATCTCAATTATTTTTTTACGATCAACACCGAGCGATGCGATGAGTGTGCTGATTTTTCCTCCGTAAGAGAAAACGACATCTGCATGCACATTGTTCCATTTTACAGGCGATGCAAGCAGCCTGTTTTCAAGCCACATGCGCAGTCCAACAGGAGGTTGAAACATTTCGTAGCCGTGAAATTTTACTCCAACAGGAGGCATTTGTGTCCCGCGTTTTTTCTGCTCAAGAAAATGCCAGCCCGTGAATCCTTTCGCATAAATAAAATCAAACTCATTCAAACGCGATTCGATCCGTTTGTAGAGCATGCGCGAATAGATGTACGACTCTTTCAGGTAATGTCCGGGATACCACGATGGCGCGGGAAAGCGAAGGCAAATGGATTCGATATTCTTCATAGCCTCTGCTCCAAACAAGCTGAGCATGTCTTCTCGCTCCGGCAGTTTGTTTTTACCGGTAACACAATGAAAAAGGGTGACGCGATGGCCTTGAAGTGCAAGTTGCTTGGCCAAATTACAGCTGTGCTTTTGCATGCCTCCAATCACAAAAGGGGTAATGCCATCGGTAAGGAGTAGTATGTTCATTGGCAGGATCTAAGAATTTGTTTGGCAACCATTTCCCACGTGTGCTCTTCCAGAACCTTCCTGTAAAATGATTCCGCCATTCGTGTTCTTTCTTCGGTTTGTTGAAGCATGAATAGCATGCTTTGCGTGAGTGCTTGAGTGGATGCTTCTATGAGTAAACCATGTTCGCCGTGACGCATTACATCTTGCACGGGCACCACATTGGGCGCAATGATGGCCTTGCGCATGGCGCCGTATTCAAATATTTTCACGGGTGAACCATACCAGTTGCTGCGAGCCATAATGGTAATGTCCATCAGCGATAAATAGTCATACACTTTTTGATGCGCAACATTACCGGTGAAATGGATTTTCTTTTCGAGCCCCAGTTCCAGTGCACGACGTTGTAGGTCGGGCAGCACTTCGCCTGATCCTACAATGAGCATACGTGCTTCGTTGTATTCATGTTCAATAGCAGCAAACGACTCTATCATGAGGTCTACACCATGGTAGGGGAATATGGAGCCAACAAATCCAAATACAATATGATCGGAATTCAACTGATAACGAGTGCTGATTTCTTGTTGCTGAGCTTGGTCGGGTTGCAGGTGGCGGGGATTTACTGCATTTGCAACGACCAGTATTTTTTCGGGGTCGACGCCTGTTTTTTCGACCAGGTATTTTTTCATGGCTGAAGAAACAACAACAGTTTTGAAGGCGCTAAGTACCTGCTCTTTTTCGTGTTGTGTGCCGCGAAACTGAATGAGACTCTTGCCCTGCATGGCTGCTTTTTCTTCGGGGTATGGAGCATTCATCTCGACTATATATCGAATTCCGAAGCGACGCGCTGTGCGCATGCCTGCGCCCATTCCATAGCAGCTGCGCTCGTAAATCATGTCGGGTTTTTCACGCGCTACCAGTGCGCTCAATCGTGCTTCGACCGACTTGTCGAGTCGTATCATTTGAAGGTCGCGAAGGGTTTCCCACACAATAGAGGGAATCAATTTCTTCCATGCCCTTTTTTTAAACGCTATAGCATGGCCTGTTTCACCCAATGTTTCACCGCCTTCAATGAAGCGAACAACAGTGTGCCCCTGCGATTCGAATCCGGCAATTACTTCGCGTATGTGTGTGCCGGGGCCGCTCGGCGCAGCTAGGTTGATGTGCGGATGTGGGCTGAAATAAAGAATTTTCATGCAAGCAATTCTAGTAAATCATTTGCCCGACTGTTCGCGGTTTGCGATTGAATGTCGAATGTGTTGTTGAAATCGTGTTGCGCGAAAGTTCCGCTGAAAAAGGATTCAACTTTTTGTGCAGATTGGCCTGAATGAATTCCCAATCGGTTGGCTTCCACGAATTGTGTAACCTCACCCTCGGGAGCAATTACAAGCAGGGGTTTTCGCAGTGGAAGGTATTCGAAGAACTTGGTGGTGCGTTCGTTTTTTTTGTTTTCCGGCAGCACAATCAGCAATGCATCGGCCGATTGCATGATGCTGAAAATAGACTTCCCCACAGGTTCATGCACCCTCACGCACGGAAGGTTTAGAATACCGGCAGGCATCTTGGCGTGTGTGTATAAATCAAGTTGAATTTTACGATTGAGCGTGAGGTTGCTTGAAATGGATTGCGTGAGCGTTTGCAATTGTTCCCATTGCGGCTCACTCCCTACATAAATGTCGCCGGCATATACCAGGCGGAATGTTTCGGTGTCGACTGCCGAGATAGAATCTTGTTGAAAATCGTCAGCATCGAAAAAGTGTGCTAGGGTCACAAACCGAGGTTGATGCTTGCATTGTGCTATGCTCCAAGCGTGGAGTTGTTTTGTCAAATATTCATAGGGTGTGCTCACCACGTCGGCCTGTTCGAAAACGAATTTTTGCTTGCGTATTTCAGCATTCATACGGGAGCTTTTCAGCGCATTCATCCCATAGTTACGCGCAGTAAGCCACGGGTCGCGGTAATCAACCAAAAGCTTCACGTGCGGAAATTCACTTTTTAATTGCGCCGCATGCACGAGCAAATTCCAGGGTGCCCCGGTTGCAATGATTGCGTCAATATTTTTCTTGGAAAGGATGTCTCTGCAAATGGGCAGCATCGTTTTATTCCAACCAATCGACTGGTCGTAAATGGTGCCTTTCTCGCGCCAAAGCATGATGCGTTTCTGTGCGTGAAACTTGATTTTGCCCATCCATGTTGGTTGGGGATGCGACAACGACTTCGGGTATTTTCGTCCGGCGTTATAGGTGTGGATGTTTGGGTGAGCCACATCTTGAACCCATGGTGAGGCGGTCATTCCCTCCGGAAAATCAGCTTTTACGACATGCAGATGGTGACCCTTCTGGGCCATGTATTTCGCCAGTTTGGCCCACCGCCTGCCGCCAATACCCGGGTTGGGCGGAAAGTCGTAGTTGATGAGCAAAATGTTCATGGTGTGGATTAAGGTTCAGGGTATGCTTCCAGTCGATAATTGCCGAGCCCGGTGGCTGTGAAAAAAGAATCGGCATCCATATCGCCAAATCGTTTCAGCATGTCTTCGAGCTCCGGCTGTGTCTTGAAGCAAATGGAGTTCAAGGCGCTCTGATTCATCGGGAACTCATGGATAAACATGTTGCCGATGAGGGTTTTGTATCCGCTGTAAAGGCGCTCATACAGAATGGTGCTGAAAGCAGCTATTGCAATTTCTGCCTTGGCAAAATGCTGCGAAGTCCCTCCGGGCTGGGTGAAAATCTCAAACACATCATGGCCAATGCACCGACGATAGTGTGCTTGCATTTCACTTCTCGACTCAGGCTTGAGCTCGCGCGGATGTGGAAATACACGCAGCTTGAAGTGAGGGTTGCGTTGCACGATGGTGCCGAGCATATGCAAAATGGCTTCTTCGGCATCACCAATTCGCCCGCCATAGTCCGACTGTTTCTCCGCTTTGCGTATCCACTCTCCGTGACTGTAAAAACCAATGGTGCCTGATTCTTCCCAAGTACAATTGTTTTTGTACTTCGAGTAATACATGTGAGCTTTTTCGGGCGGCCACATGTGCGATTGTCCGATGCGAATGGTCGAATTGAATTTCTTGATCTCCTCCAAATGATAGGGCGTGCTGAGCGCCAAATGATCGGCCAGCAAAATCTTGTGGTGCGTGGCCAATGGACCGGAAGAGGGTATTTTGAAAACGCCTATTTGGTTTTCCCGAAAGAGCAGATACATGAAATTGCTATCTACTTCATAGGGTAAAAAGTCATACACCATATGAATGCGATTCCTTTTGGAAAACTGCAGCACTGTAGCAATTTCAGGTACTTCAGCAATGGTGAGCGCAAGTGTGCTTCGATATGCGCTTGAAAGGCATCGAATCGACTGGCTGAAGGCAAAAGGCAGCCATGCGAAAAGGACACTCCATTTGCCATAATCGCCAAGCGACATATGATCGCGATCGATGTAGGTGTGCAAATTGGTTTTGCCCGACCGTGTGATGTACTGAATGATTTCCGCAGAGTTTTTAGTGCTGCTCACCACAATCGAATCGGCTCCTTTTGTTAGGGTTGTGCGGCCCATACCAACCGAAAGGATGCGACGAGCTGTGCGCACCAGCATGCGAAAGCCGATGAGTCGGTCGTGCTTATCGGAATCGAGCAGCCGGTAGGATGGATATTCGAACAGACAAACCGCAGCCAGGTATTCCTGAGAGTTTTTCTCGTTGCCGGTCCATGCCTTTTCTATCTCATGATATTTACGAATGACGCTTCGCAGCTCATTTGTCATAGCCCAGTACTTTCCGGATACGTTCGAATTCGAAGGCAGTGTTTTTAATTTCGATCAAGTCATTCATGTCCATACTTCCGAGGTGGGCTTTTTCAGTTTCGTACTGAAAAGACTTTCGCAGAGTGAAGTGTTTTTCCAAATACTTTGCACCATGAGCTGCCGCAAACAATGCACCTGCATTACCCAGGGTATGGTCGCTGATTCCGTGGAAAATGGATTTGCCGAAATCCGGCATTGAAAACTCATCCACACGGGTTGGATACTTCACTACACAATAGAGGTAGGTGGCATGATCATGCTTTTCGATTTCATCCGGATTCGTATCGGAGGGGATACTTACGAACGTCGGTTTCTTGTGGCTCATGATGGCTGCTGTAAGCTCAGGAAATTCCTTGTGCATGCGAGCAGCTACTTTCAAATAGGGGAGGTCCAGCTCAAGGCACCAATCCAGGCGCTCCATAGTGAAGGGAGTTGCAAAGAGAGGAATACCAATCGTATTGGCATAATCGTGCAATCGCTTCAGACCGTCTTTGCTCAATTCCAAATAGGCGCGTTCAGCACCAAATTGAGTTGCAGTATAAAGTTGAACCTTGATTGCATCTGCTCCGGCAAGCTTGCTTTGCAGTATCATTTGTTCAGCAACAGCCATGCTGCCGCCGTGTTGAGGGAAAATTTCAGAAATAACAAACATAATTGGACAGGTTTGATTGAGGTTGGCCAAAAGTAAGTGATTTGATGCCAAACGCGCGAACCCCAATTGGCAACTTGATGCGAATGTGTAATTGCTTAACCCGTTGCACGTCTATGCTTGTATCTTTACGACGTAATCCGAACCTTATTTATCATGTCAACCGACATCAAAATCAAAACACTCGCTTCCGAAAAGGAACTTACCGGTCGTGCTAAAGCCGCTGCGGCTTTGCGCAACTGTCCAATACCCGACAATGAAATTCTGGCCAACGCCGGATTGTTTCTCAAGCGTCAGGAATTAACCAAGCATTTGTTCTTCGCAGAGCTTTACCAAAAGCATATTCTGCCTGTGCATGGTGTGATGATGGAGTTCGGTGTTCGTTGGGGTCAAAACCTGGTAACACTGAGCAATCTGCGCGGACTTTTGGAGCCATTCAACCACAACCGAAAGCTTATCGGGTTCGATACATTCGAAGGCTTTCCTGTTCTTTCCGGTAAAGACGGCGGGCATGAGATTATTGCCAGCGGTTCTCTTTCGGTCACAAGCGGATATGAAAACTACCTGCAAGATTTACTCGATTTTCATGAAGGTGAAAGTCCGTTGAATCATATCAAGAAAACTTCGCTTCGCAAGGGCAATGCAATTGTTGAGCTGGAAAAATACCTCGCAGAGCATCCTGAAACCATCATCTCTTTCGCATGGTTCGATATGACGCTGTATGAACCAACCTATAAGTGCCTTGAGCTCATCAAGCCATACATCACAAAAGGAACTGTGATTGGTTTCGATGAGTTGAACGACAAGGAATTTCCGGGGGAAACAGTGGCAGTGCGCGAGGCACTTGGCTTGAGCAACGTGCGTATTCAACGCAATAGTTTCAGCGGTGCACAATCCTATGTTATCGTTGAATAAGGGGTTCAGTATGCATCCTCACCAAGAATCCGTTGGCAGTTGCAATTTCTGTGGATCCGAAGCCTCTCGGGTGATGTATCATTTCGAGAAGGAGTTCTATCCGCATGCTGCTTATATCACTTTCCCATGGGATGGCAACCACAATGCTGAATTGACCATAGCGCGATGCAGTTC
>CALQJP020000059.1 GCA_943330925.2 Chryseobacterium gleum | reverse complement strand
GGTAAGCGTGGCATTCAAAGTTTGAGAACCGTTTACTTCAAACAACCCATTGTTGCTCATGTCATTCGTCCACACAATGTTACCATTGCCTGTAGCCGACAATTCGATGATGCTGTAAAGACAAAACGCTGCGTCTGCGGGCATGGTCAACTCCGGTGTGCTGTGCACAACCGCCGTTGTTGTGTGGTCTTCGCTGCACAATGGATTGGCTGTGTTGAGCGTCACCGTATGTGCACCGGGGGCAAGTATGTTTTGGTAACTGCTGCTGTTGTCGTTGCCGGCAACACCGTCTATCGTCCAGGTAAAGGCTTCCACATATGGTTGATTGGCCGTGAGTGTGATGGTCTCTCCTTCACACACCGAAGTAGTGCCGGTCATCGGGGTAAATGAGGTGCAGTCGAAAATAGTGTGATAGGTTTCGTTGGTTACAATGGCTGGATTGCTGTCGAAGTATATAGATGCTTCATTCAGCACTACCTCATTGGGGTCTACGCCGGGAAGCAAACGCACTTCGTACACCACGAAGCCGTGCGACTCGGGTTCGTTGTTAGTAGCATCGGGCAAGTAGATGTCGTTGAAGGTAAAGTCGATGGTTCCGTTGTTGAGCAAGCACGTTACGAAAGGTGCCGATCCGTAAAGCGGAGCGAAGGTGCTCAGGTCGAACTTCGTGGGGTCGAGCGCACCCACAATGCGCACATCTTCTGCAGGTAAGTTGCCTGTGTTTTGGAAACGCACGCGGTATTGAATGCGGTCGCCTGCGAGCACAAAATGCGGTGCTTCATAGCCTACCGGTGTTGCGGTCAAATCGTTCGGGTCATATGCGCAAGCAATGAATGGGCTGGTGGTCCAGGTGTTGTCGTAAATCACGTTGCCTTGTGCATCGTTGAGCACCAGGTGAAACTCGAAGTTGTAAGTAGAACCAATATTTACAGGGCCGGGGCCATCGATGTGGAACGAGAAAATACCGTTGCTTCCCGCTGCAAACGCATTGATGTTCCATTGCGCAAAGCCCGCTGCTACCTGGTCGGGTGCTATGCTGCTGTAAGTGTCTTGCTCGGGAGTGAACATCGCATCGCACGAGAGCGTGAGTGTTCCTGTCAAGTCCACTGTTCCAAGGTTGTTGAGGAACACGCCTGCTTCGTAGCCGTCTTCGCAATGGATAATATCCCAGAAACCATCATAAGGGCCTGCTGCATAGAACGCTTCACCTGTCGCGGGAATTACACCAAACGAGGCGTTGGTGATTGCAGGTATATCGATGGTTACAATCGTTGGGCTCGAGCTCATCCAGTCATTCGAGTTGTTAATCAACTCGATGGTGTAAGTGTTTGGAGCTACGTTTAAGGTAGCAACACCGCTGTTGTTGGTAAACACGGTTGCGTTGAGGGCAGGGATGTAAACGGCCCAATTCGACATACCGGGTTCATTGCTTTGTTGAATACCGTCGCCGTTGGTATCGTGGTACACCGTGATGTTGGTGGTGTATGCGCACCCTTCGCTGTAAACCGCCTGAGGCGAATAGTTTGACGCGTTGATATCAGTACAGCCGAAACAGTCGGCTCCATAGGTGCACGATCCATCTTCAAATGGCGCTTGTGCCTGATAGTTACATGCCTGTGGGTCGAGGCAGCCACCGCCACAATCGAATGTGAGCCCGAACGTGCCTTGCTGTGAGGCAAAGCCGCCTACTCGTATGAAGTAGGTAACTCCCGCTTGCGCTATAAACACTACTTGCGATTGGAAGTTGGTTCCCGGAACATCGTCGTTGAATGCTAGGCAGCTCAAGTTTCCGCATGAACCGGTGAAGACTTTCAAGTAGGTGTCGTAGTTGGTAATTGAGTTGATGGTGCTAATCGTCACGGTAGAGGTAAACGGCGCTTCGTAAACGTACCAGCGCTGACCGCCGAGGGTAACACTTCCGCATATGTTCGATCCGCTCGTGGTATTGTCGTTGGCAACTCCTACCGTAACGCCGGTATACCAGGCTTCGGCACACGAAAGTGCAATGGGGTTTTCACACGTGGTGCCTTCGCCTTCATAGTAGCACGAGCCGTTGTCGACGGTTGCGTCTGCATCAAAATTGAGTGCATCTGCATCCGTGCAGCCAAGGCATGAGTAGTCGCAGTTGGATGGACTTGTAGCCTGTGGATTGTAGTTGCACGCAGTCGCATCGGTGCATCCGGCAACGCATGCAAACACACTCACCATAGCCATGTCAGTGCCCGTGCATCCGTTTTCGTCGCTCGCCGTCAGTTGAATAAGAGTGTTGGTCATGGGTGTTACGGCGGCTTCCGAACCAGTGGAGATAACTACACCGTTTGCGGTCCATTCGTAAGTGGAATTGTAGGCACTGGAATAAGACCAGAAGTAAATCGTTTCTCCCAGGCAAATGGTAGTATCCGCGCTTATATAAACAAGAATAGAGGAAGAACACGACCCGTCGTCTATGGTCGCTTGTGGGTTGAAGTTGCAGGCAGTAATATCTGTACAACCGCATTGACTATTGCACGAGCAATAGTCGCAGCTTCCATCATCTGCAGTGGCTGAAGCACTGTAATTGCAAGCTGAGCTATCGGTGCAGCCGGTGGTGCACAATCCATCTATCGATAACTCATAGTTCCCGCTTAGGCCCGCGTAGCCTCCAACGCGGATGAAATAGAACACACCCGGCTGAGCGTTAAATGATAGTTGCGATTGAAGTGTGCCTCCAAAGTCGTCGTCACCGCCAATGCAATTCATCATACCACAGGCATTGATGGTGTTCGAAGAAAAGACGTGAAGCTTCGTGTCGAAGTCAGTAATCGGACCCACGGTTGAAGCTACCAGCACCTGCGGTTCAGTAACACTCAACACATACCAGTGTTGGCCCGCTGTGCCAATGGTTATTTGACAACCAATAATGCCCGCAACTGCATTGTCGTTGGCCACACCTTCTGTATTGCCGGTGTATTGAATACCGCATTCGACAACAAAGGGGTCGCTGCAGGTTTCACCTAGGCCGGCATAAAAGCAGGAGCCATCGTTGAAGGTTGCATTGAGGTCGAAGTTAGTGGCGGTGGCATCCGTGCAGCCGTAGCAGTCGAATGAGCACGCTACGTTATAAGTTGCATTCGCATCGAAGTTGCAAGCCAGCGAATCTGCGCAACCACACACCTGGCAAGAGCAATACTCGCAAGTGCCGTCGTTGAACATGGCAAATGAGTTGAAGTTGCAGGCGGTTACGTCGGTGCATCCGCCGATCATATTGGGGATGTTTTCCCACACGTAGGTCAATCCGGGAAAGGGTTGCGTATCGTTGTCGAATGCACAGGTGAAAGCGTTGGGTGATCCTGCTTGTGAAGGGAACCAGAAGCCGGTGTCATTCACAGAACGACAAGCTATATCGTCGGGCCATAAACCGAAGCCGACCCTTAAACCAACTTGAGGATACGTGGTCATGAAGGAAATGTTGTTCATGCCACCGTATACAAACGTAATCAAGGAATCAGACGGCAGCAGGTGCGCTTGAAAGGAAAACGACTCACCACCTACGTTATACCTCTTAACATTCTCCCATTGAACGTGAATTCCTAAACTGTCGACGCTGTAGCTTATTCGTGAAGAGGGATCCACACTCTCCAAATCACTACCGAAAGGGCTAATAATGGTCACGTTCGTATTCGTTGTAAGCGGCGAATAATTGACTACACCCGTAGTTGTGCCGAGGGAAATGAATCCGTTGGAATAGATGAATAGGGTGCTACTGGTTTGTCCGCCCATGGAAAACCCGGGTATTTCAATTGGGGGCGATACCACATCGTCAAACGATTCGCTGAATACCGTTACGTCATTGGTAAGCGGCACATACGAACCTTGTGTCTCGGAGCTGAACGCATAGTCGAGCGCGGATTGGGCTGAAGAGGCTGCCGCGAAAAGCAGGGCAGCGCAGAGGGTAAGTAGATGTGGTTTCATGGTATTGGGTCGCGAAAGTACAAGGCAGCAGGCTTGCACCAACGAATGACGCGAGGGGAGGGCTGCGGGTTGCATGAGACGGCCTCACGCTGTACCTTCGCGCCGCTATGCAGAATTCAGACGACAAACTCAAGAAAATCATTTCGCACTGTAAGGAATACGGATACGTGTTTCCATCAAGCGAAATCTATGACGGCCTCAGCGCTACCTACGACTACGGTCAGTATGGCTCAGAGCTGAAAAACAACATCAAGGAATACTGGTGGAAGGCCATGACACGTCTGCATGAAAACATCGTGGGTATCGATGCTGCCATTTTCATGCATCCTACCACCTGGAAGGCCAGCGGACACGTGGATGCATTTAATGATCCGCTCATCGACAACAAAGATTCGAAGAAGCGCTACCGCGCCGATGTGTTGCTGGAAGATTACATCAAGAAGCTTGAAGCCAAAAACGACAAGGAAGCTGAGAAGGCGAAGAACAAGTTTGGTGATGCATTCAACGAAGAACAATTCCGTGCAACCAACCCCAACGTGTTGCGCAATCAAGAGAAAATAAACAACGTAGAGGGTCGCATGAAGGCCGCTCTGGAGGCTTCGGACCTCGTGGGGTTGAAGCAACTCATCGAAGATCTGGAAATTGCCGATCCTGAAACAGGCTCACGCAACTGGACCGAAGTGCGTCAGTTCAATCTGATGTTCTCTACTGAGCTCGGCTCTGTGGCCGGCGATGCAGCCACCATCTACCTGCGCCCCGAAACTGCTCAAGGTATTTTCGTAAACTTCCTCAACGTGCAGAAGAGCGGCCGCATGAAGATTCCGTTTGGAATCGCGCAAATCGGTAAGGCCTTCCGCAACGAAATCATCGCTCGTCAGTTCATCTTCCGCATGCGCGAGTTTGAACAGATGGAGATGCAGTTCTTCATCAAGCCGGGCACCGACGGCGAGTGGTACAACTACTGGAAAGACGCGCGCATCAAGTGGCACAAGTCATTGGGTATGGGCAATGAGAACTACAAGTTCCACGACCACCTCAAGCTTGCTCACTATGCCAACGCCGCGTGCGACATCGAGTTCAACTTCCCGATGGGCTTCAAAGAGTTGGAGGGTATTCACTCACGCACCGATTTCGACTTGGGCAACCACGAGAAATTCTCAGGCAAAAAACTGCGCTACCACGAAACCGAAAGCGGTGAGAGCTATGTGCCGTATGTCATCGAAACATCCATCGGTCTCGACCGCATGTTCCTCGCTACGCTCACCTATGCCTATACCGAAGAGACATTGGAAGACGGCTCTGAGCGCGTTGTGTTGCGCATACCACCGGCACTAGCGCCCGTGAAAGTAGCAGTGTTGCCGTTGCTCAACAAAGATGGTCTGCCCGAAAAGGCGCGTGAAATCGTTGACCAACTGAAACTCTATTTCAACCTCCAATACGACGCGAAAGACGCCATTGGTCGCCGCTACCGCCGCCAGGATGCCATTGGCACACCCTACTGCATCACCATCGACCACGACACCCTCACCGACAACTGCGTCACCATCCGCGAGCGCGACAGCATGCAGCAAGAGCGCGTGAGCATTGATCGTGTAAGGGAGATTGTGGAGGCGAAGGTGAGTATGAACACACTCCTCGCGAAGTTGGCGTAGAGGACTTTTCGATTACAGATTACCGATGACGCGGAAGGGCGCGTTGTTCGTGGTGTGCTGGTGTTCGCTGTTAAGCCCACCATTGAAATCGTGGAAAAAAAAGAATCACACGCAGGGGTATTGCGATGAAGCAAGGCGCATCAATTATGAATTCTACAGCGTGCCCAATACACAATGTGTGGTCGAACCCCGCCCATCTCACCCTAAATTTTCCTGTATATTTTTCGGGTCAAACCGAAAAAAACCTAGATATTTTTCGGTTTTGTAATAATCATTCCGATTTAATCAATTCAAATAGAGCGGCATAACGGAAATCAGATTATTTCTGGTTCAAACGATGAAAATCGTAGTCTAGTCAACCCACCTCTGCACCGCACGGAAAACGCGCCCTTCCGCGTCATCCGTCATCTGAAATCATGATTGAACAACGCACCGCAGTGAGTTGCCGCCGAGATTTTCGTAGGCGGAATGCACGTGGTGCCCGAGCGAAACGGTGCCCGAGCGCAGCCGCCGGTGCCCGAGCGTAGCCGAGGGCAGGGCTAGTTCCCCACCTCACTCATAAACTTAATCCGCATCAACCGCAACGGTTCTTCCTCATAGTCACCGTCGAAATACTCTTCTGCGGCTCGGATCTCGTCGGTTTCGGACTGCATGAAATACTCCATGATTTCGTCTTGCTGATCTTCGTCCAACTCTTCGTCAATGAAGTATTGGATGTTGAGCTTCGTGCCCGATGAAACGATGGTCTCGAGCTCATGGGTCAACTCGCCCATAGTCTTGCCCAAGCCCTTTGCAATGTCAGGCAGCGGTATACGCTTATCGATGTTTTGTATGATCTGAACTTTTTGTACGCTCTTGATGCCGGTCGACTTCACTACGAAATCAATTGGACGTTCAATCTCGTTTTCATTTACGTAGTTTTGAATGAGCTCGATGAAAGGCTTGCCAAACTTCTGTGCTTTGCCTTTGCCTACACCACCTATCTGAGCAATCTCGTCGAGCGTGATGGGGTATTGCGTGCACATCTCTTCCATAGCAGGGTCTTGCACTACTACGTATGGCGGAATGCCTTTCTCCTTGGCTATGCGCTGGCGCAGGTCTTTCAGCATTTTGAAGAGCGTCTCGTCGACTGCACCTCCACCTTGCTTTGGTATTACCAAATCGTCGTCATCGGTTTCACCAATTTCAACTTCTTTCACCACCATAAACGGCTGAGGTTTCTTCATGAAGGCCTTGCCCTCTGCGGTAATCTTCAGTGTGCCGTAGGTTTCTATTTCTTTCATCACAAAGCCACGCACATACATCTGGCGCACAATGGCGTTCCAGTACTTCTCGTCGTGTTCTTTGCCTTCTGCGAAGTGTTTGCTCAAGTTTCCTTTGTAGGTGGTCACTTCCGAGTTCTTCACACCGGCGATGACCTTGCAGATGAAGCCTGCTTTGTGCAGCTCTTTGAATTCGCTGATGCAATCCAAAATCATTTGCACATGCTCACTGCCATCGAACTGCTCTTTCGGTGAGCGTGAGTTGTCGTCCATGCCGGCGCCTTCACCGTTCACGGGATCCCACTCTTCACCAAAATAGTGAAGCAGGTATTGGCGACGGCTCATGGAGGTTTCGGCATATGCTATTACCTCTTGCAAAAGCAACATGCCAATCTCTTGTTCGGCCACAGGTTTGCCTTGCAAAAACTTCTCGAGCTTCTCGATGTCTTTCGGTGAATAGAAAGCCACACACACTCCTTCACCACCGTCGCGGCCTGCACGTCCGGTTTCCTGGTAGTAGCTCTCGAGGCTCTTCGGAATGTCGTGGTGAATAACAAAGCGAACATCGGGCTTGTCGATGCCCATGCCGAAGGCGATGGTGGCGCATATCACGTCCACATCTTGCATCAGGAATTTATCCTGTACTTTGCTGCGCTGGCCACCATCCATACCGGCGTGGTAGGGCAGGGCTTTGATGCCGTTCACCTGCAGCAGTTCTGCAATCTCTTCGGTTTTCTTGCGGCTGAGGCAGTAGATGATACCACTCTTGCCGCTGTTGGCTTTGATGTATTGAATGATCTGCTTTCCAACATTCGCTTTCGCGCGAATCTCGTAATACAGGTTGGCACGGTTGAAGGAGGCTTTGAACTGCTTCGCATTCAACATACCGAGGTTCTTCTGAATGTCTTGCTGCACCTTCGGCGTTGCAGTGGCTGTGAGCGCCATGATGGGGCAATCGGCTATCTGCTCAATGATGGGGCGCAATCGGCGATACTCCGGACGGAAGTCGTGCCCCCATTCCGAAATACAGTGTGCTTCGTCGATGGCCACGAACGAGATTTTTACGCCGCGGAAAAACTCGACGTTCTCATCTTTATTGAGCGATTCAGGCGCGACGTAGAGCAGCTTGCACTTTCCTTCCAGGATGTCGCTTTTAACCTGATTGATTTCTGTTTTATTGAGTGAAGAGTTGATGAAGTGGGCCACGCCATCGCTGTCTGAAAAACCGCGAATGGCATCCACCTGGTTTTTCATGAGGGCGATAAGCGGCGAAACCACAATGGCCGTTCCCTCAAGCATGATGGCCGGTAACTGATAGCAGAGCGATTTTCCGCCGCCGGTGGGCATAATGACGAAGGTGTCGTTGCCTTCCAATACCGAATTCACGACATCTTCCTGTAGGCCTTTGAAATTATTGAAACCGAAAAACTGCTTCAGCGCTTCTCTCGGTGATAAGTCGGTAAGTGTTTGCATACTTAATTAGGTTACCCTTAAAAACATTCGTTCACATGTTAGGTGCAGCCGTTCAGAGTAACACTGCACTAACAACCCTTTCAAAAAAAGGGAAGCGAATGTAGCATTGAAATCGCGAACAAAAAAATTCTTTTTTAGACCTCGTTTTCGATAGAAAACACTTGATTTTATTGGTGTTTTGGTCTAAATTGATGTCTATTCAAAACAACCGAAAACGCTTTTTGTTCGTCGGGTTGTCTTGGGTGAACCAAAACCGAAATGGTTCTTTTTCTGTGGCAGGAAGCGCTCGTTCGATGCATCTTTGCGCCCATCATTCCATGGCAAAAAAGCAACACTCTATTTTGAACTCCGCCAAGCTGACCCTTCAACTGGAGGGCAATGCATTGCTTCATCAAGCCGAATCGATCGACTCGCGTTTTGAAGAAGTCGTGCGCATGCTGCTTCGAAGCAAAGGACGCCTTGTGGTAACCGGCATAGGCAAGAGCGGCAACATTGCGCAGAAAATAGTGGCTACGCTGGTTAGCACAGGGCAGCCTGCTCTTTTCATGCATGCAGCCGACGCTATACACGGTGACTTGGGCACCATCCAAAAACAGGATGTGGTGTTGTGTATTTCAAAAAGCGGCGATTCACCCGAAATAAAAGTGTTGGTGCCTTTGGTGAAAAGCATGGGCAATACGCTCGTTGCGATGGTAAGCAATGAAAAGAGCTTCTTGGGAAAGCACGCCGATATGCTTCTGCACACGCCCGTTGCAAAGGAAGCTTGCCCCAACAACCTCGCTCCAACCGTGAGCACAACCTTGCAACTGGCCATGGGCGATGCACTCGCCGTGGCACTCATGGAACAGCGCGGCTTTTCGTCGGGCGACTTTGCACGTGTACACCCCGGTGGAGCGTTGGGAAAAAAACTATACACCCGCGTAAGCGACTTGCTGGGCTCAGATGCTGCGCCACAGGTGGCGCCTTCGAGCTCTATCAAGCAGGTCATTCTTGAAATCAGCTCCAAGCGATTGGGAGCAACGGCCGTTGTCGACAAAGGAAAGCTGGTGGGAGTAGTAACCGATGGCGACATACGCCGCATGCTCGGCAGTAAGCTCGATATCGCCAAAACAAAAGCCGCCGACATTATGGGGCTTGCGCCAAAGTCCATTGAAAGCAGCGCCCTCGCTGTGGAGGCGTTTCAAATCATGGAAAAACACAACATTACCACGCTGTTGGTTATGCAAGACGGCAAATACAAGGGAATCGTTCACCTGCATGATATACTGAAGGAGGGAATCTTCTAACCGTGGCTGAACAGCAAAAAGATATGTCGTTTTT
>CALQJP020000058.1 GCA_943330925.2 Chryseobacterium gleum | reverse complement strand
AGCTTGCCATCGTGCCAGCGGCCCGTTTCTTCCACTTTGCCATTCGCGTAGTAGAGTTTGTAGGGCCCTTCAGGCTTACCAGACTGGTAATAAATTTCCGAACGAACTGCTCCGTTGGGATAGTATCGCTTCCACATTCCCTCCCGTTCATTGTTGAGGTAAACTCCTTCTTCCACCTTGGCACTGGCAGAATAGGTGGGATCTTTTAGCATGGAACCCTGTATAATCCAGGTGCCCTGCTTAAGTCCTGTAGCATCGACTGTGTTGTGTTGCTGGCCTTGAGCCGATTGAACAATAATCCATACGAAGGCAGATAAAAAACAGAGCCTCCGCGTGATTTCGGATGAGAATCGCATATAGTTTTTCGTATTAGGTTAGTACACGCAACGACGTGCACGAGGCCTATACGATGAACTTATGCGTGGGTTTCAAGAGTTGGTACTTTTTTTTTACCGATTTCGGAAAGCATCGTTGCGCAAAGCTTCTCTGTGTCGAATGCGCGCTCCCAGCCCCAATCGTTTCGCGCTGTGCTGTCGTCGATGCTTGCCGGCCACGAATCGGCTATCGCCTGACGAAAATCGGGCTCATAGGCAATTGTGAAGGCGGGTATCGTGCGTTGAATGATTTGCGCCAGTTGTGATGGGGTGAAACTGCAGCCGGCAATGTTATAGCCGCCTCTCTCACGGATAGACTCGGAAGGAGCTTCCATAATGCTGATGGTAGCACGTATTGCATCTTCCATCATCATCATGGGAAGTTCGGTATCGGCTTTCAGGAAGCATGTGTAACTTCCTTTTTCGATTGCTTTGTAAAAGATGTCGACTGCATAATCGGTAGTCCCGCCGCCGGGTTCCGAACGAAAGCCAATGAGCCCCGGATATCGAATGCTGCGCACATCTACGCCGTATCGTTCGTGGTAATATGCGCACCAGCGCTCTCCTGCCAACTTCGATATACCATACACCGTGGTTGGTTCCATGGTGGTGTGCTGGGGCGTACTATGCCGGGGTGTGCTTGGACCGAACACTGCTATAGAGCTGGGCCAAAAAATTTTGGTGATTTTTTTCGATTTCGCTAATTCGAGCACATTGAACAGTCCTTCCATGTTGAGGCGCCATGCAAATTCCGGATTTTTTTCTGCCGTGGCGGAAAGCAATGCAGCCAGCAAATACACCTCTGTAACATTGTGTTTTGTGATCACAGCTTCCAGCGATGGCTTGTCCAGTACGTCGAGAATTTCATAAGGGCCGCTCAGCAAATCGGGTTCGTTGGTGGCTCGTATGTCGGAGGCAACAACCCGATGGCTGCCCATTTTTTTTCGCAGAGCCATCGTAAGCTCAATACCTATTTGCCCCGATGCTCCAATTATCAGTGTGGTCGATTCCATAGTTTGCACAGTATCATTGACTGCTATTGAGCAAATGTATAAAAGCGCGCCCATAGCAAACAGATGCAACTCTGTTTTTCTATGTTGAGTCTATACACTATCATTGCCACTGTCGAAACCCGCAACCATCGACCCAACATATGACATCTCCCGGTTCTGCCAATGCCCTGACCCATGCTGAGTTTCAGCGTGCTTTCAGTGATTGGTACAAGCCCGTGCGTAATTTCATATACTATCGCTGCGGCGACATGGAGCTGGCCGAAGACCTTGCGCAGGATTCGTTTATTAAGCTTTGGGAGAGCCGCGATCGTGTAGAACGATCTACGCTGAAGGCATACCTCTATAAAATCGCCCAAAACCAAACCATCAACTATCAAAAACGACAGCAGCTGTTTTACAAGTTTCAAAAGCAGGGTTCAAGCGACCGCGATTTTGATACGCCTGAAAAGATGGTGGAGATGAATGAATACGAAGCTCGCTTGCAGGGGGTCATTGCTGCCTTGCCCGACGGAGGCCGCGAAGTGTTTCTGATGAATCGACTGGAAGATTTGACCTATCAGGAAATCGCAGATCGACTCGGGCTTTCAGTGAAGGCGATTGAAAAGCGAATGAGCAAAGTACTCCAGATATTGCGCGACCAATTGGGCACCGAACTCTGATGCGCTATGAGAATAGCCCTCTGCATAACGATGTTCATCTTTTTCGCAGTTGAAGCGACCGCACAAACGCGAATCTCTCAGCGTATCAGCAAACAATCGGTTGCTTCAGTGCTCAACGAGTGGTCCGATTCCTATGATTTCGATTTTGCATTCGATAGTTATGAGCTTTCCAACTACTTCTTCACGGGCGTGTTCGAGTCAACACCGGTCGATGAAGCATTGGCACTTTTGCTGAAGGAAACTCCTTATCAGTTTCGTTGGTTAAACAATACATGCATCGTTTTTCCTGCTGCTTCTGTCGAGTTAACAAATGCTCCCACGACTTCCCGGCAAAACACTTTTTTCGGTCTTGTTCGTGATCGGTTGAATGGAGAGGCATTGCCATTTGCCGCCGTTGCCGCCCTGAATGCGGGTGTTTTTGCTACCACCGATTCCGAGGGCAAGTTCTTGCTGATATACGAGGGGCCTGTTGTCAACGATACACTCGCAGTGAATTATCTGGGATACGTCAATTTTCGAATGCCATTTACCTGGTCCGAAAAAAGTGTGAGTGCTATTGTTGAATTGGTCGCGGCCCATGCCTTGTTACCTGATGTAGAAATTCGTGCGACGTCAGTTAAGCCTATGCTTTTCGAAAGTGCGCCTTCAACGATAACCATCAACCCAAATCTTTCCGGTTTGCGCTACGGTGTGGGTGAGTCGGATGTATTCAGGCTGGCACATTTTGTTCCCGGTGTGAGTGGTGTGCAGGAAAACAGCAACGGGCTTTTTATTCGCGGAAGCGCATCGGATCAGAGTCAGCTGCTGTTCGACGGATTCAATATCTACCATCAGGATCATTTTTTTGGAATGTTTTCCTCGATCAATTCATACGCCGTAAAATCAATGCGGGTCTACAAGTGTCTTACCGATGCATCTCAAGGAGGACGAGCTGCCGGTGCCGTGGAGCTTGTCGGAAGAGAGGGCGATTTGCGCAGACCATCCGCACGTATTGAATTGGGAACAATGAGCATTTCTGGTTCCCTCGAAACGCCGCTCGACAGCACAGGTAAAGCAAGTTTATTTCTGTCTGGCCGCCGCTCTATAACCGAGTGGCTCAAGGGTCCGGCATACAATGAACTTTTTCGAACCCTGTATTCGGCCTCTATTGTTTCTGCTGAAAACGAGTATGCCGAAGCTTCAACCGAGAAATTTGATCCACAGTTGTTGTTTCAAGATCTAAACGCAAAATTTACCTATCGTCCATCGGGAAGGCATCAGGTCAATCTCAGCTTTTATGCCTCCCGCGATGAAATGAGTTTCGCTTATGCCGACACTTCAGGCGCTGAGGTTGTGAATGTGTCTGATATTCGCTACAGCGACGAAGCAACCAAGGCCAATAGAGGCGCTTCGGTGCGGTGGATTCATCAGATTTCGCCGCGGGTGGAAGTACTGACCAGTGTCGGGTATTCAACTTTTCAAGGACTCTATTTTTCAACTGACTCCATTCGCAATAATTTGTTTGCAACCGACAGCGCTCAGTTTGCCTATCGCGATGTAATGCTGCACGACTGGTCTGCATTGCATCGGTGGCAGCGAAAGAGCAGTAATCATTTGCTTAAATGGGGCATTGCGTTTAACCGCATCAGCATAACCAATAAGGAGCGAACCTCTGCAAATAGCAATGTGGCCGATCGCACTGCAGGATACGTGGCAACGGCTTTTGTTGGCGACGAATGGACATTTTCCAGACTTGTTATTCAACCGGGCATGCGTCTGAATAGCTATTCAAAGGAACGTGAGCGCCTGGCATGGGAGCCTAAAATTTCAGTCCGCTACAGGTTGGTGGGCAGGGAGTTGTTTCTCAAAGCAGCAGCCGTGAGATCCATTCAATTTGTTCATCGTATTACCAATCAAAGTTTGTATCAGAATGTGCCCGATCAGTGGCAGCTCGCCGACACCGATTTCCCGGTTATGCGCGCAGACCATGCACTTGTTGGGTTGAATTGGATACACGGCAAATGGAATATCGATTTGGAGGCTTATTACAAGCGCACACAGGGCCAAGTAATGAATGCGTCGGCCGGACAATACACGAATACCGGTTTTGACGGTTATTATGTCGGTGATGCCATCGCCCGCGGTTTCGATGCCGTTGTGCAATGGGAACAAGCTCCGCATCGACTCATGGTGTGTTACTCGCAGCTGTATGCGGTATCGAACTATGAGGGCTTCGAACAACGCAACGTTGCCGAAAGCTATAACCGTGCTGCCGAAGGAAAAATGGTGTACGAGTGGAAAAAAGGCCCATGGAATATCTCCCTTGTAGTAATTGCAGCGCAAGGTGCGCCCTACACGAAACTAGAGGGTTCCTATACCTATTCCCTGCCCGATGGTTCCTCCACCATGTTTCCTGTTTTTGGCGGTTACAATCGCGCCACAACGTCGCCCTATTTCAGGACCGACATATCAAGTGGCTTTCAGTGGCAATGGAACAAAACGCGCTGGCAGTTGGGGGTTTCTGTATACAACCTGCTGAACACGCCGAATTACCGAGCTATTCAATACAGCGTTGCACGAGCCGGTGATAATACCGTGAGCCTGTATGAGCGCGAAATTCGCATGCTTGGCCGAATCCCTTCATTAAACATAACCTGCCAATTCTGATGAAAAACTGGTTATACCTACTGTTGGTGCTGTGCGCTTGTCGGCCTGAGTCGATGGATGAATACGATGATATCGCGATCTATGCTATGTGGGTTGCAAATGAAAAGCCCACTATCGATGTCATAGATTTTTCCACTGAAGAAAATCGAGCTGCGACGAATCAGCTGCTCGTATTAGCGTTTGGAGATGGTCAGAAGGTGCCTTTTGCCTTGCAGGGTCAGCAGTATGAACTGCTTTCAGATCGAACTCCCACGCCGGGCGAGCGACTGGTGTTGGAGTGGTTTCGCGATGCCGATACAGCCACCGTTGTCGTTGAAATGCCGCCTGCTATTGCCAATGTTGCGATTGAGAACGACACCCTGTCGGCTGCCGGTTCCGAGGTGTGTTCCATTCAATGGGACATAACACCAAGCAACTTGGAATTTGCAGTGCGCATGGAGTGCCTCGAATCGAACCCCCAACTATTGCCTTGGGCGCCCGGTAATTTTGAGGAGTTGTATAGTGGGCCACAAGTCACGGGGCAGCTCTTGCTTCAGCCGGAATCTTTTTCCTGTTTCGGCACGCACCAGCTCACGATCACGGTGTTAAATGAGCCTTTGCTCAGCGCGTTTTTCTACGATTCGAGCGATATTCGCGGCTTGTTGAAGAATGGACCCGACAACGTTTCCGGAGGTAAAGGATTTGTTGCGGGTGTTTCAACGAAAAAAATTCTATTGGAAATCGAATAATTCTATGCTTTCCGGTAGGGGAAAGCAGAAAAGAGTTGTAAAAGAATCGGTCTACACTGAAGAATGAATAAGTATCAAGACATATTGAAGCAATGGAAAGTGCCTGAGGGAAAGTCAACTGATCAGGCATGGAATGAGTTGCAAGCGAAATTGAATAATCGAAAGCCGCAGGCTAAGGTTGTTGCCTTTAGCTGGAAACCAATGGTTTCTGTTGCTGCAGCGGCTGCAATCATTGTGGGTCTTATCCTTTTCTGGCCCAATCAAACACTTCGCTCCATTGCCTGTGCAGATGGAAATCAAGAAATCATCACCCTTCCCGATGCCTCAACAGCGGTATTGAACGCAGGTTCCACACTGACATTTTCGGACGATTGGGAGGATGCACGCACAGTGGAACTGAATGGTCAAGCATTTTTTGAGGTCATCAAAGGGAGCAAATTTCAAGTAGTTACTCCAACCGGTGTGGTGGAGGTGTTGGGTACTTCCTTCGATGTATATACGAGAAAGGATGATTTTAAAGTGGCCTGCCGCACAGGGCGTGTTCGTGTGAGTGCAGGAAAGCAGACGGTCGAAATTGCGCCGGGCTTCACTGCGGTATGGGATAATGGTCGTTTGCTCGTGGGTGAATTTGATCTTTCCGAATCCGATTGGAGAAATGGCGAGTTCATTTACCGTGAAGCAGAACTCACAGCAGTGTTCGATGAATTGGTGCGTCAATTCAATGTGAAGCTGGAATTGCCTGCGCTTGACGGACGACTTTACACAGGAAGATTTAGCAACAAGAACTTAGAAGAGGCATTGCAACTGGTTTGCCTGCCAATGGGATTGAATTTTACGATAATGGATACCGGTGTGGTGAAAATTGAGGATGCGCCAGTTGTTAAATAACAGGCACGACGCAACTTTTCCAAACCATGAGGGTTATCAAAAAATAGAGGCAAGCCAACTTTTGAGTTTGCACACAAAGAGTAAGTAACACACGGCTGAAGCACGTCGAATGCTTCAATTAGTATAGTTAGTTTTAGTTAAGGTTTAGAATTATGGCTGGAAACGTCTGGCCATAATTTTTTTTATACCCTTCCCAATCCTTCCTTTGCCATTATGCATCCGAGTTCAATTTCTATAGATTCATACAATTACAGTTTACCCGATGAGCGCATCGCTAAGTTCCCTTTAGAGGTTCGTGATCAATCGAAGCTATTGATTTACCAAGGCGGTGACATCACCGATTCCAGATTTCATGAATTGCCGAGCATATTAATGCCGGATGATTTACTCATACTAAACAACACGCGGGTCATACCTGCGCGGTTGATTTTCTATAAACCTACCGGTGGTGCCATTGAGGTATTTTGTCTTGATCCGGTTGAAATGGGTCATCAAGATGCAATGGCAGCAGGTTCGGGTGTGCGATGGAAGTGCCTCGTTGGCGGTGCAAAGAAGTGGAACGACGGATTGCTTATCGGTGTTGATATTGAGCGCAGCATAGGGCTTGTGCGATGCTATGCAGCATGCGTTGAGCGCCTGAACGATGCATTCATCATTGAGTTTACATGGAATGATCCAAGTATGGTGTTCTCGGAGTTTATGGATGCTGTAGGAAAAATTCCGTTACCCCCGTATTTCAATCGGGAGGTAGAGCGCTCGGATTTGGAACGCTATCAAACTGTTTTTTCTAAATACCAGGGCTCCGTTGCTGCACCAACGGCTTCGTTGCATTTTACACCGGAGGTGTTTGCTGCCTTGAAAGAAAAAAAGGTCCAACTGGAGGAATTAACACTGCATGTGGGGGCCGGTACGTTTAAACCGGTAAGCGCCGAGACTCTCAGCGGACATGAGATGCACAGTGAATGGTTTTCGGTTTCGCGCAATACCATTCAGAAATTGCGCAATCATGATTATAACCGGTTGATTGTTGCAGGTACTACGAGTTTGCGAACCATCGAGTCGCTTTACGGCTTGGGCGTGCAACTGATAAATGGCACTGCAGCACATGAAATGCTTACCCTGTCGCAATGGGAAATGTATGCTTACGATGAATCGGCTCCAACGCTTACAGAGGCCCTAGATGCACTGCTGAAATACCTCGATGAGCGCAACCTGGATTTCTTACATGCGGCTTCAGCTTTGTTGATTGCCCCGACCTTCAACCTGCGATTGGCCCACGGCCTCATCACGAATTTTCATCAACCGAAAAGTACCTTGCTTGTGCTGGTCTCCGCTTTTATTGGTTCCGATTGGGAACGGGTATATGACCATGCAATGGCCAATGATTATCGATTCTTGAGTTATGGAGACAGTTCTTTGCTCCTTCGCGTGTAAGATTATACGGATCGCATGGCTTCAACCGGATTGAGTCGCGATGCTTTTATAGCCGGTATTATTCCCGCAATTACTCCGACGGCAACAGAGATGCTGATGCCTGCAACTACGCGCTGGATGGGCAGTATGAAATTGAAGTCGATGATGGCGCCGAGTCCTGAAATCGTTCCCCATACAAGTAAGAGTCCCACGGCTCCTCCAATAATGCAAAGTGCAATCGACTCAAATAAGTATTGTATCAGAATGAAGTAGTTTTTCGCGCCCAGCGACTTTTGAATGCCAATGAGCGGCGTGCGCTCTGCCACGGAAACGAACATGATATTAGCAATACTGAAGGCCCCTACCAATATGGCGAAGATGCCTATCACCATGCCCACCACGTTGAATACGCTAATGATGCTGTCCACAATTTCGTTGATCATGGATGATTCGATAATCGAAAAGTCTTTGTCGGCTTTGGGTTTGATGCGTCGAACCTCTCTGAATGCGCCTGTAACCTCATCACGCAGTTGCTGATTGGTGGTTCCGGCTGTGGCCTTTATCAGAATCTTGGTGTCTTCAGAATTGGATGGAATGAGGCGCGTTGCAAATTGAAAGGGCATCATTACAGCCCTATCCATTCCATCACCAAACAGCGAGGTACCTTCTTTTGCAAACTCACCAATCACGAAGACTTTCAAACCGCCTATCTTCATTTCCTTGCCAATGGGCGAATCCATTCCGAAAAGTTGCTGCCTTACCGTGTTGCCTATGATTGCAAAGTTTTTTCCAGCTTCACATTCCACTTCGGTGAAGTAACGCCCCTCAGCAATGTTGAGCGCAATGGTCTCTTTGTAATCATAAGTGACCGCCACGATACCTGCATCTGCTAGGCTATTGCTTTGATAGGTGGCAATGCCCGAAGATCCGGATTCAAATGCAAGAGCATCGGCATATTCCAATCGGTCTTTCAGCATTTCCATGTCGCGCAATGCCGGTGGTCGTCTTCGCATGTATTTCCACCACTCATAGTCTTCGGCGCCATCTTCCGGGCCGAATGGCCACTTCTGAATGAAAAGCACATCCGATCCAATGGTGTCGAAGCTCGACTTCATTTCCGCCTCCATACTGTCGACAACGCTTAATACGAAAATGATGGAGAAGATGCCAATGGTCACACCCAACAGCGAAAGCACGGTGCGCAGCCTGTTGGTGTTCAGTGCATGCAGCGCAAATAGGAAACTCTCGCGAACGATGTTGAAGATCATGCTGTAAAACTAAACCATAGCGGCTTGCGCTGTATGACATGACTACTTCCATCCCGCGGTGGTATAATTTATTTGAACTTGGAGCGTTTCTAATGCGTTTGCTCCATCGGTTCTTATCGATTTTTGCTCTTAACCTTGATCCAATCACCGGGCATATCGTTTTCTCGCCTTTTGGCGTGCCTTCTTATACTGAGCGCATGCAGCACAACTGTGTTTGCTCAGATTTCTTCTCGCAGGTACATTGAAGTCAGGCAAACGGGTGATACGCTGCAACTCGACAGCCTGGCACTCTGGCCTCAATCGTTGGTTGTTATGCATCGGGGCGACACTCTTTCTGAGACTGATTATTATTTCAATGCCATGCAGGCAAGGCTTTATATACGCACCATAGCGTTGGGCGAATCGATAGTGATTTCATACTTCACGTTGCCTTGGAAGGCCGGATATGTTTATCAGAAAAAAAATCCAACCCTTTTAATCGAGGCTGAAAACGCGTCAACCATTAAACCGTATGTGCTTGGGACCGATAGTGAGACTTCTTTTCTGGATGATAAGGGTATTCAAAAAAACGGGTCCATTTCGCGGGGAATTCTTTTTGGAAACAATCAAAACCTCTCTGTCAACTCTTCGCTCAATTTGCAACTGAATGGAAAAGTTTCAGAAAGGGTGAGT